>NZ_JAPMAL010000061.1:0-22694 GCF_026343935.1 Paraburkholderia sp. CNPSo 3076
CCATGGCGTCGTCGCACCCTCACAATGCCGCGAAACTCAGCATTCCTTACCCATTTGCGTCCGCATTTCCACTGTCTTCGCGCGACGGGCCCGGCCAACCGCCCGCTTCTGGCGCGCACCACCCCGTGCGCCTGGCATCACAAATCACCGCGACGATCATTCAATGCCCATAAACGCCAGCGCTTGCGGAGCGGTTTAGCACAAACATTTTTTTGATTACCGATCGCGGACTGGTCCCGATCGGCCTGTTCACGTATCAGTGGCCGCGATCGCCAACCAAAAAAATCTCTGCTTTATCCCGAGTTGCGCTTTATGCCGAGTCTGCTTGCGTTGCCTTTGTGCGATCAGTCGTTGCGCGTCGCCGATCACGACATAAATCTCGGGAGTCAGAGAGAGTTCAGAAACGCCAGAAGGTTCGGTGTGGGCTTCCAGGGCTTCGCTTTGGCAGGCTGAATTCCTGCATGCTTCCAGAAGGTTTCCAGCGCATCACGTTTCATTTGCAGGTTGGTCGCAACGTAGCGTCCGGTCGTAGCGATACTCACATGGCCGAGATAGTCGCGAATCACGGTTATGTCAGTGCCAGACTGTAATAGCGAGACGGCGCAGCTATGGCGCAAGACATGCGGTGTGATCCGCTTGCGTGCCAGCCCAGGAAAATCTTGTGTGGCGGCCTGCACATGCCGGCGCAGGATGTAGGCGATCCCATCGCGGCTCAATACTTCGCCCCGACGGTTAAGAAAGACGTGCGGTTGCTGATCAGGGTGAGCGCTCATCCAGAGGCGATGCAGCGCATTGACGGTTTCGCGCCAAAGCGGCAGGACGCGATCCTTGCGACCTTTACCATGCAAGCGCACCTGCCGAGGTGCGGCCAGTTGCAAGTCGCGCCAGCAGAGGTCTGCTGCTTCGCTAACGCGTGCGCCGGTATTGTAGAGAAACAACAATAGCGCATAGTCTCGACAGCCATCACCCGTTCTCGGATCGGGCCTGGCGAGAAGTGCGCGCACCTCCTCGGCTTCCAGATAGGTCGCGGGACGATGCCGCACCTTCTTCGCCGGAATGACAAGTGCTCGAGCATACTGCTGCGAGTGCGCGATGTCTGTACGCAAGAGATGCCTGAAGAAGCTTCGGATGGCAGATCGTCGGCAATTGCGCGTCGCCACAGAATTCGAGCGATCCTTCTCCAGATAAGCCAGGAATTGACTGACGGTCTCAGCATTCATGTCGTCAAGCGCAATTGCCGAAAGACTGCATCGCTTGTTCGTTGCCACGAATTCGAAGTACAGCTTGAGCGAGTCGCGATAGGCATGGACGGTGTGTTCGCTCGCGCCTCTCATACTTCGAAGGTTATCGGTAAAGAATGACTCGACGCGCGTGAACAGCGCAGCTGATGGTAGGGGCTTCATCCGACGGCCCGCGCGTTGCGCAAATGACGCCGGAATCGTTGGCTGGCGAGTTGGAGAAGTTGAGGTGTCGCCTTCAGGTACACCTCGGTACCAAGGACATCTTGGTGACCTAGATACGCTGACAACCACGGGAGCTTCGCGTGCATGTCGGCTCCGGCTTCAGCCCATGCCGTGAGCCGATGCACGGCAAAGGCGTGGCGAAACTCATAAGGTCTGGCACCGACGCGGCCTGCCGGTGGCTTGATCGACAATTGACGAAGCAGTCGACGGAGCGCATCGGACGCTGACTTCACGGTGAGCGGCGTACCATCAAGCCGGATGAACAATGCTTGCGGCTCGCTAACGCCGAGACGTCCGAGGATCTCGTGACGCGCGTGAAGGTATTGACGCAACTCTCGCGCGAGGTCCGGGCGAAATGGAACGATACGCGATCGTCCCTTGCTGTGCGTGATCAGGAACGTACCGCGCTTTAGATCCACGTCATCCATTCGCAGGCGGACTGCTTCGCCCAGTCGCAGGCCGGTACAGTACAGCACCAGCATTAACGTGCGCAGCATCCGTGCCCAGATCCATCGACCATGATGGCTGCTCGCCACCCGCAGCATCCGGGTCACTTCATCGTGCGAAAAAATGTAGGGAATATAGTGCGATTCCTTGACCGGTGCGAGTGCATGCTCGGGCACATACCCGGATGGATCCTCTCGACGTCGATACAGGCAAAGCTGCCGTACTACGCCGAATTCCAGCCCCACCGTGACCGGCTTGCGGCCGGTTATGCGCGACAGCCATCGTCTGATAGCCTCATCGAGAGCGATCTCGGATTGCCAACCCCATTGTTCAGCGACGAATCGGATGAAACCGTTGAGCACGAACTCCCCGCGCAGATATTGCACACCCATCGCACGGCGAAATCGTAGAAACATCTCAACGTCGCGCGCCAAAGAGGCCGCTGTCACGAATGTTCTCATGATGGGACCGGAAGAGAGATGTCGCGCAGGGTCTCCGTTGCGATACGTACATATGCCGAGATGGAGCCTGGGTCGCGATGACCGAGAATCTCAGAAATAACTCGTGGATCTGCTCCGAGGTCGATCTGGCGAGCAGCATGGGAATGTCGCAGCACATGACTGCCGAGGTACGGCGCCGTCAGTCCGGCTACAGTTGCATGTTTGGATATGACATGCCAGACAGCTGAAGATGCCGTAAGTGGTGCGAATGGCAGCCTCAACTGGACGAACAGATATCGGGTCGTGGTATGTGGAGGCCTTCCGCCACGAAGATAGCGGACCAGCGCCTTCGCCACGACCGGCAATAGTGGCAGAGTAAAGAGCGCGCCGGTCTTGGGACGCAGAACCTGCAACGTCGAGGCAGCCCAATTGATATCGTCCAGCCGTAACCGGATCAGTTCGCCAGCGCCGAATCCATAGGTTGCCATCATCAGTAGCATGGCGTAGTCGCGCAGGCCGCGCGGATTTGATTGGTCCACGGCTGCCAGTAACCGCTGAACGTGCTCCCATGCCAGAGCTCGGCGTGGCTGCTCGTATCTTGGTTGGACTGGAGCGATTACCGAGTCAGCGAGGTTGCGGGAGCTGCGTCCTGTAGCAAACAGGAAACGCGAGAAGGAGCGGATGCTGCAGGCAATATCGGCCGTAGTGGCCCGCGCGTAGCGACGGCTGCAGTCGACGAGAAAGGCGTCGACATCAGTCAGCTTCATCGAACGCCAGGTTCGCTGACGAACACGCAGATGCCGTAGAAAGTAACCGACGTGGGCCAACTTCTTGTGTACGGTTGCCGCCGGGCTACCGCGATGTGTCACCAGGTATTCCTCATATGAGCGCAGCAACGCCGTTGAGGGCGGAGCGGTGACCGGCGCGTGCTGCCAACACGGAGGATCCCGTCCCAGCACGTAATAAACCCGATTGAGAGCGTACAGAGCCGTCCGCGCGTTTGCAGCTGTCTCCGGCATGATGCCGTGCCTTCGGACGTACCACGTAGAAAATCGACAGGCACCATCGCGAGTTAGTTGAGCGCGTTCGGCAAGCCCGCACTGCTCACAGTATTCCCTGAGATACCGTATCCATCTGAGGTACAGCATGGCACTGCCGTCTCCTACAGAACGGTCGTCGTGCCACACGCGAACGATCTCGGACGTCGTCGGGGATGCCCCGAATGGGTAGGGGTCGGCAGATTGATGTCGCATTCGGCGCCCTCGCTCTTAACAGAACCACCGTAAATTCGATCGTGACTGCTGTCATGCCCCGTCTCTTGTTGGACAGTTGCGCTGTGATGCTCAGCTTCCTGGCATGATGACAAGAAACCCAGTGGCGCCGGCAGCTTGCTGAGGCTATCGCGCGAAAGCGTGCACCGCAGTGCGAAAAGCGAACCACATACGTCGCTCCGCGACGATTGCCTGGCGCCGAGCGCTGTTCCCGGCAGACTGTTGAGCGCACGCATTACTGCTTGAACCGCTCGCAGACGGCGGCGTAACCAGCGTGCGGCTGCGGGCAAACTCACATCATCCGATCGCAGCGCATCGGCCGCGGACTCTACGCTTCGCATGCTTGAAGTGCTTGCGACGGCAGCGTCGATTGAATCGAGCAGTCCAGGCAACCTTGCAGCGAGGAAATCGGGTAGGAGGCTAAAGGTCTTATGTCCCCGAGGACAGTACCACCTCGCGATGCGTGTCCCGAATGGCGTCACGCGTCGGTAGGTGCCATGGCGAGCAAACCCGCATCCGCCCAAAGGGTGCAATGGACATTGTTCGAGACGCGCGGTGACCCATTCGCGCCTGGCGATATACTGCTCGGCACTCGATCGCGTTCGCAGCGGGATCTGCATGCTTGCTCCCGTTTGGACACCCTGTTCGTGCAGCGTTGCGACGAATATTATGCCGAGTAATTCGTCACCTCGATCACGACAGTCCGCTGCCGGCCAACTGCCTCACAACATAAAGCCCAACTCGGGATAATGAACCCAGCAGCCGATGTGCACCAGTTGGTAACGCTGGGCAATGCCGTTATAGGGCTCGTATCCGTCGGTCATCAGGGCCGCCCCTTCACGCACGCCGACGAACAGCTTGTCAGCCAGCTTTGCACCTCGTCCGGGCGTGTAGGTGAAGCAGCAGATCGGCGTGCCCGAACCGGTCATCTGCGCCCAGAGATAGCTCTTTGTTTGTGGCTTGCGTCCCTTCTCCTTCAGGACCTGGAATGTCGTCTCGTCGCAGTAGATCAGATCGGCATCGAGCAACGCATCGCGCATCAGGTTGATCACAGGTTGCGTCGCGAGCCCGACACGGACGATGCTTGCTGCGATGGTGTTCGATGAGATGTCGCCGCCGAAGCGTCGCAGCAGGCCGGCCTGACGGTAGAGTGGCATCCCGAACTGATACTTGCCGGCAGCGATCCACGCAATCGCGGATTCGCTCAGGAGTCCTCGTGGGATGATGCGCGGCGGCGCTGGCGTGACCTTGATGCCAAGATCGCAGCACGGGCAGGCATACTTGACGCGCTGGTGCTGGATGACGCGGAGCTGCTCCGGGATCACGTCGAGCTGTTCGCTGGTTTCAACTCCGATCTCCACAAGCGCGTGACCGTCGTTGGCGCAGAAGCGATCGGCTTCGGGCAGTTCGTGCCGCACGACATCGCGCGGCAGACTGGGATCGAGCGGCTTGCGGTGGCCACGCTTCTTGCGAGTGTGCGCGCCAACCTTCGTTTCCGGTGTGTCTTCCTGCGCGGGCGTGGAGCTTGCACCGAGCGCCTCAGCTTCGTTGAACAAGCCGTATTGATCAGAATCCCGCGCTTCGCTCTTTGCACCGAACAGCTCGCGGCGGTAAGCCCGTAAGCGCTCCTCCGCGAGGTCACGCTCCGCTGTCACGAGTCGCAGCGTGCTGCGTAGCTCGTCACGTTCCTGCTGAAGCGCAGCGTGCTCCTCGCGCATCGCCAGGAGTGCCTTGAGCTCGTCGGCAGAGAGGGTGACGTTGATCGGCATGTCGCTTAGACCGGCACGCCAATGTCGTGTTCAACTCACACGAGCATAATGTCGTTTCGGATGGCGCCGAAGCGCGGCAATGTCCGCGCCCTTGAGTAGCCACTGCAACCGCTCGACGTCCAGCGTGACGACCCCGGTGCTACTGTCGGGCCAGACGAAGCGGTCCTTTTCTTCGAGCCTCTTGAGCAATAGCCAGAATCCGTTGTGATCCCAGCCCAGGATCTTGATACGATCACATCGCCGATTCGTGAACACGTAGAGCGACGAATCCATCGGATTGAGGCCCATCGCCTGCTCCACGAGAATCGACAGGCTGTTCATTCCGTATCGGAAATCGACGGGATCGCGATGCAGATAGACGTTCAGACCTTCGTCGAACCGGAACACGCCAGCCTCCCGAGCACCTCGATGATCGTCGTGATCTCTTCAACGCCAGTCTCGCCGAAGTCGAGTTCGACACCGTTGGGTAACCGAACATGCAGCGCGAGCGCTATCGACGCGACCGGAGTAGACGGTGTCGACGGCGACACTGGCGCAGAGATGACGGGAACAAACACCGGTAAGGTACTTGCATTGCTGGGGCCTCTGACCGTCGGAGCAGGAATGTCGATCGAGACGCCATCAATTACCATTGGGTCTGGCTCCCGGGAATCGTGCAGGATCTGATGCTGATAGCGCGTGATCCACCGACGTAACTGGTTCGGGTTGACGTCGTGGTCCATGGCCGCACGCGCGATCGACACGCCCGGCTTCAGGCATAGTGCGACCAGTTCCCGTACAGCATCCTCGTTAAATTCGCGCCGGCCATCCCGTTTCTGGCCAACGACCAGCCTGCTGCGGAGGTCTCGATTCTCGTTCATTGCGGTCTGAGTGCATGTGTCCACGCGGACACTTAGGTTCAGACCTTCAGCCACTCATTGGAAGGACGTTGTTCCTCGACCGCATACACAGTGCCCTTTTGATCAGTCCCGCTTTGTACCATAAGGCTTCCGTGCAAGAACGCTGTGCATCCTCGCCCAAGTCATTGTGGTCCCAGAATTCGCCAGATCCACTAGTTTCTCATGCAGGTTAGAAACTGAGGAGGGGTCGATTATCCCGTTTTTGATCATCTGCGGCGCGAGGTCCCGCAAGCTCATCGCGTAAAGCAACTTCTCCTCGGGTGAATTCAGTAACGGATGATACAAGCGGCTATGTTCAATTTCCAGACCGAAATTTCTGATCACATTCTCCATACGGAAGGCGATCTTGTAATCACGGTTATTCATGCGAAAACAGGATCTTAAGATTCTTATAAACTCATCGGTCGCTTCGGACGGTGGAAAAGAGAATGAGCCATCGTGAATCACCGGTTCCTCGCATAGCAAATGGCCATCTGGGCTGAGCACATTCACCATTTCGCGGATCGCATGATCTGCGTCCGCCACATGATGGAGCACCATCCGACAATAGACCAAGTCATATGAGTTCTCCAAATGATCCAGACAATTAACGTCCCCTTCGAAAAAGGTAACATTGTCGAAACCACTTTCTGTTACAAATTGGCGGGACGCATCTAGCTGCGCCTGACTGTTATCTATAGCCGTTACCTTTCCTTGAGGTCCGGCTGCGTGTGCCAGATGCAGCGTCATCGCGCCGCTACCACAGCCAACTTCAAGGATTTTCCTTCCGCGGAGCGTGCCGGCTCGGCTTATAAGGTCAACACTTGACTGTTCGTATAACCGGCTTTGAATGCCAAGTCTTAGTCTGGCATTATCATCTGTGTTTATGATGTAACCCATTCTGCTCCCTTAAGACTACTTCATTACGATTGAGTGCTGCGGCCTTTGCAGCGCTCGCGCCCTAGTCTTGGTTCCTGTTTGGGGACGATCGCACTCACGCAGCTCGGCCCATCAATTCGGATGCAATGGTCATTGCCGTGCAAAGTGATGCATCCAAGGGCAGATCGCCAAACGCGACCTGGCAAAGAAGATAGTTGGCCCCCGCCTCTTCCAACTGATCAAGCAGGTTCCGTAGCACAAGAGCCGCTGTTCCTACTACGCATAATTCACTCTCTACTGCTGCGTCTAATGTCAGTGGCAGATTTGGTGGAAGGGGAATTGCATTGAGGTCGTACAGATATTTGAAGTTTTTAAGCCATCGTTCGAAAGCAGGTGCCGCGAGCGAATATGCATGGCTTGCAGATTGCCCGACCACAATCATGCGAAGCAATCCGACAAATGATGGTTGGCCGTCGGTGCCCGTGCTGTATCCCTTCTCGGCACGGTATGCGTCAGTAGTCTTGCGAACAAACGGCGCGGGTCCCATAGATGCGATATTTGCGCCGTTTGCAGCGGCCCAGCGCGCAGACCCCGGTCGATTGGTGGCGACCCATATCGGCGGGTGCGGACGTTGATGGGGTCTCAGTGCCAAAGGGACATTGTCTAGCTGAAAATGGTGACCCTGATAGGAAAGGGCGCCACCCCTCATCGACTCCATCAGAATCTCGCTGGCTTCGAGATAACGTTCCGGCACCGTGTCCGCTTCTATCCCGAAGTAACCCAGCTCAATCGGAAGAGAGCCGCGCCCCATGCCCATCTCGACCCTACCGCCGCTCAAGTGGTCAAGCATGCAGATCTCTTCAAACGCGCGTAGCGGATGATGAAGGCTAAGCAGCATGACCAAGGGGCCGAGACGAAGTTCCCCGGTGCGCTGTGCGACGCTCGACAAGAACAGATTCGGCGATGGGCTCCTTCCATGCGGCGAACAATGGTGTTCCGCCAAGTGGTAAGCGTAAAAACCGAGCCGGTCACAGGCTTCTGCCAGCTTGAGGCGGTCCGCGTATTGTCGTCCAATGGCGCTACCGTCCTCGTCCATATGATCGAAAATGCCGAAGGTTAGCTTAGAAGATAAGGCGTTTCTCATTCAATTTTCTCCAGCTTACATCCGGGTACCGGCCTTGATTGAAGTGAATCACGATTTGGGGGTGCGAGTGCCGCTCTGGTCATTGCGCTCCAGCCCATAGACATCCCCCTCAAGCTCCCTCGCTTCCCCCAGCACTCCGGTGATGAGGGCGACATCCTTGGCGGTCAGTGCTACACCGGAGATGGCGACGTTCGAGGCCAGATGAGAGCTGTCGCGCGCGCCGATGATGACGGCAGCCACACCAGTTCGTTCGAGCATCGCAGCGCTGGCGACCGTGGCGATGTCGGTTCCGTGCCGGTCCGCGATCTGGCGAAGCACTGCCAGAAGGGCCTGGAATAGGTCCCAACCGCCGACGTCGTCGATAATCCGCTTGTATTTGACCAACGAGCGGTTCTCCAGCTGCTCTGTCGGTTCCGGCGCGCCGAACCATCTGTCGCCGAGGAAGCCACCAGCCACAGTGCCATAGCACAGGAGGGGAATACCGTACTCGACCGCCGCCGCAGCCATTCGCCGCGCCGGACGACCGTCGAGTAGCGAATACTGCACCTGCATGCAGGTAAGCGGCACTCCTGCATTCACGATCTCCAGCATATGGAAAGTGTCGAAATTGGTGCCGCCGATCTTATCAATCTTGCCGGTGCGGCGAAGCTCGTCGAGCCACAGCGCCGCCTCGAGCCAACGAGGCTCCCGGTATTCCCACCAGTGGAGTTGTACTAGGTCGAGCCGCTCCTGGTTGAGGCGTCGCAGCGACTGGTCGATCATTCTCTCGACATAAGACTTACTAATGCGCGGCAGTACGTCGAAGTGCGGCACAAATTTGGTATGGATCTTGATCCGGGCGAGGGCGTGTTCCCCGCGCAGATCGCGATAGCGCCTTCTGAAACCGCCCATCAGTTCTTCGACCCCGGTATAGATGTCGGCACAGTCGAAGGTGGTTATTCCCGCATCCGCGAAGGCCACTAGGTCCGCTACGGGGTCTTCGCTTCGGGCCGTGCTGTGGCCGCTCGCGAGTTGCCAGCCTCCGTGGATCACACGCGAAATCGCGTAGTTTGGGGCAAGCTGGAGTCTCTGCATCTTTGTTTGTGCCTTATAACAGTTATCATGGTGCGGTCGCCGCTGTGGTTGCGAGGCGGCTAAACCGGAACGGCCCACTCCAATCGGAGAACTGAACATATAGAAGCGAAGTCGGCCGACCTGCGGGTTGATGCGCTTAAAATCCGCTGAGCATAACGATGCGGAACGCCCGTGATACGCAGGATACTCCTGAAGCTTCCAGCCGTCCCCCGACCCGCCCTATGGCAATGTGTCCGATCTTGACCTTCATACGACCCGCTCCAGCAGCAGCCGGCCAGCTTCCGCATAGTGCCGCTGCTGGACCATGGCGTGTTGCGCCGCTGCCTGCAGATCGCGCAGCCGCCGCTGAAGAGGTGAAGATTCATACACTGCGGCACCGCCAGCCAAGGTAAAGCAGGCATGTGCTGCGCTGGCACAGATCGTCGCAATCCAGATTCCCGTCTGTATGCCCTGAGCGTACAGAGCCTGGCCATTCAGCGTGTCGGCCAAGGCGTGCCGCCAGTGACTCTCCGCCTGAACCTGCATGGCCGCCCGCGCTGCACGCACATCTGCCTCGATTCGACCCAGCTCGCCCTGGACCATCTCCGAGTCGCGCATAGGAGCCGGCGCTCGAAGCTGTTGCCGGCCGCCCTGGGCGAGGTCGGCAACATCCGCTAAGGCGCCCTCGGCGATGCCCACGCAGACAGCCCCAAGAAGCACCGACTGAAGGTGCCGCCAAGCTTGATATAGTGGCCCCGGTTCGCATGATGCTCCAGCTGGAAAGTCGAAAAAATTGGCCTCCGGCGCGAGTACGTTCTGAAGGGCTATGTGGTGGCTACCGGTACCTCTGAGGCCGGAGGCACGCCAGGTGTCTTCAATCTGCCAAGCCGATGCCGGCAAGGCGACACACCGGACCAACGGTAGGCCGGCTTCCCCTGCCGGCCCAAAGAGTGGTTTGCCGCGTTCCGCCATGACACAGAGACCCATCATCCAGTCGGCGTTGTGGCAGCAACTGGCGAACGGCCAACGGCCGCTGACCCGCCAGCCATCTGGCGTTCTCTCGGCGGTGCCTCCAGGCGTGGAGACGCTAGCTATGATGACGTCCGACTTGTCCTGGTACATCAGATCGTAAGTCTGTCTCGGTAATCGAGGGCTCATAATGGCCGATGAACTGCCGATCATCGCGGTCCAGCCGACTGAGCCATCGAGCCGAGCCAACGCGCTGATCACTTCCATTCCCCAAGGTAAATCTAGCTCTAGTCCGCCACGGCTGCGGGGCGCGAACATGCGGAACACTCCAATCAATCGCAACTTCTCGACAAGGTCGGAGGGCATGCGGCGTTCTGCTTCGATCTCGGCTGCACGCGCGAGAACGGCAGGAGCAAGATCGCGAATCGAGTCGAGGATACGGCCGGCTGCAAGCGCCGACCTCCCCGGACTCTCGTCGCCAGACGGAGCTTGAGGTGCCGTTTGATATCCCTTGCGCGCCGGACGATTTGTCTCGTGTAAAGCATCACTTTGCTTCATCAGTTTTTGCATGTGTCTGATTGTGTTAATGGATGCGCATGCCGTATCTGCCTGTGACAGATGCAGTGCGGCGATCGTTAGCTGCGTGCCTTACGTCGCTATTTTGATCGCAACGCTGACTGAGTCCGAATGATGATGACACGCGGCGAGTGTCGCTACCAGAAGAAGAACATCAAATATATTGATGTTAGTACGAGGCGTCATTTGAAGGCCCGCACGGACCGGTCGAGGACCCATTCTCTGGTTCAACCCATGTAAGGAAGGTACGTTTTCCTTAGTAAAGTCTGAGAGATGTTTTCACCTCCGCCCAGTCCTACCATGCAACCAGACGCGCCTTCCGTTCGGTGCAACGACGTCCGGCATTCATCCGGCGCGGCGGCAAAGCAAAGTGCCGCTGGATAGGACAGAAGCGCGAGAGCGCGCGAACGCCACATGCGCCTAGGCAATATGACTTCACGTGAGGTAGAAGGGCTGGCCTGCCGTGAGGAATCAAACGCGGGTTAGCATTGCTGCCAGAGCCGCACGGTGTGGACGGTGCCACACCCGGCGATTTCCCGCACGGAGGCCGGCGGGTAGCAGCAACGCATTGCTGCGTCGCCGCCCCCTAAGAACGCAGCGTGCGACTTTCACCGCACTGCGCTCAAGCACAGCGTTAAGTGTCGTCCCGACACCGACCATGTTGACTACACATGGACTTCGCATACGTCTCATCGTTGATTCACCGTATTGTCACGGCGAGAGGCGCCGAACCGTAGTGATACCGGCTTCTTCCAGGCTTCCTCTCGTCGAACCTCAGACGATGGCATACGACAGCTGCACCATGCGGAAGTGGGCACCCTTTCAGGTCAGGGCAAATCTTGAACCCTTATGCAGCCCATTACAGACCGCCATTCGCTTTTTCCGCAATCCCATGCCCGCTCCCCCAACAGCTTTCCTTGCGGATTGCCTGCCCTCATCCGGTTCACTGGAATGAAGGCGAGAAATCGGGTTTACCACGTTCCCATCCTTGCCGACCCACGCCGGTGGGCCTATCCGGTTAGCACCTGCCTGTTCCCCGATGGCGCTTCGACGACGTACTTCCACATGCTAAGGAAGTAACCGGCCATTCACCTTTTGGTTCAAGCCTATCAGCAGCTTTGGCTTGTTCGTGTTTCCGAGGATTCGAGCGGCAATTCACTTACGTTGTGCATTCGGAACTTGCCTAGCCTTCACACCGCATCGCTGCTAGCAGTGTCAGCCCCCCGTCACCGAGTTGAGCCGTCATTCGAAAAGTACATTGTCCCAAGTTCGTGGGCAGTATTTCTATCTGTATCTGTTTCTCGACGGTAATTCGTAGGCCAAGCGTTCGCCGTCACTGACTAATTGCGTACGTCCGCTTACCGATATTCTGCACCGTCCTCTTCACGTCGAGTCAGGTTGATATCGGCAAATACAGGCAAGGCCCTAAGCCGGCCACGGTAATTCAACGTGCAGTCTATGGGATGGGGCGTGCAGAGTGCGCTGGTAATTGCGTCACCCGTCCCGATGCCCAGCACACGCAGGGCCATCGAGCTGCCGAGCGTCGAGTCACCGCGACAATGGCATCCTCTAACGACTCAAAAGCCCGCGAAAACAACCTGGATCGTCGTGGTCCGGTAGGCCAGCTCGCGTGCGATTTCTTCAGTCGCCATCGCAAAACGCCTCCTCTGTCAGTATTAGCAGATCCGCTTGCGCTGCGTCCGTGGTCACGTTAATGCAAATGCCTGTCCATGTCGCTAGATAGACCCGGCGACCACGGAACTCGAGGAAGGGCTTCTCGTCGCTTAGCTCGACTGCGGTGATCCGAATGATGCGCACCTCGGGATATCGCTTTCGCCAAATTACCGCGGCTTCCAGCAGCGTCGGTTCGGTACAAACCAGCTCAGTTATCGCATGAATCTGTTCCACAGTAAGGCCCATGTCATTCGCACCCACCTGACACGCGCCGCGCCTCGACAGTTACCGGAAGCGTGGTGTCGTTCGCAAGTTCGGGCAACTGAAACTGCCAGCCGTTAGCAAGCGTAATACGTGCACCCCACAGCTGCTCTCCATCGATGGAGACGATTGGCTCCTCGAGATCCTTCTTCGGAACATAAGCCCTGAATACGCCATTGTCATCCTTTCGGATCGTGACCTTCACGTTTATATCTCCCAGGTTGGTTAAGCGATTCCCGCCGGACGCATAGCTGCGACAACCGGCGGACATGCCGCACGTGCGCAGTACGATGCCGCCTTATCCCACATAAACAGGCTGAGTTAAGGGAGTCCACCATCATCGAGCGGCTCACTAATGCGCTCAGCACTTAGCGTCGGCATCTGCACGCAGTTCTCCTTCTCCATATCGGCGTGCCACGAACCGATCCAGCGAAGCGCGTCGGCGCGCCTCCCCAGTTGTGCGAGCACGTCCTGCGGCAGGCGGTCGAGCGTGCAGAGCTCCTTCGCGCGCATTCCGACACGGCGGTCTCCTTCGAAAAAGTGAACCGCATAGACGTAGAACCGCTGCAGAAACGTGCCGATTGCACTGACATAACCGGCATCGCCTTGGCTCACGAGCAGTTCCCCCATAGCCTTACCGTTGTATGTACCGTCGTTACGAATCACGGCGCGTGCAATCACTCGCTCGCCAACGGCGAACCGCGGTGGAAAAGCGAGTTCGACTGCATCGTCGCTCTCAACGTTCCTCACGCCCAGCTCATTTAAATACAGGGATGCACGCTTCATGACACCTCCCGCGGCAATGAGTTACGTCCGCGTCCGATCGCACTCGCGTCGATGCGCGAGACGCTCGACTTGCCTGCGCCATCGCGCGCGGCGACGCCAAATGCTTGATTGCCGTTGTTGAATGCAAGACCACACCTGTCTTGTGTTTCGACGAAGTCGACGGTAAAGCCGTCGAGCAACAGCCGACTTTCTGCCGACAAGAAAATCCGCAGTCCATTGATCTCCGTAGTCTCATCACCGGGCTGCGCATCGTCGGCGGCGCTAAGTTCGGCTTCGTATCCGGAGCAACCGCCGGTACTCACACAAATACGGACGCCCGCACCGGATGGCAGCCCGGAAAAGCGCACGATACGGTGCAGGAACTTTTCGGCGGCAGGTGTCACTGCAAAATTTGGCAACATGATTTAGAAATCATCGAATTGAATGATCGTCGGGAACACTGCGCAAAGCAGCGGAACCGCAGCGCTAGGCCGGCACGATGCACCCGTCCACAGGGCACGCTGCCACGCATTGCGGACTTTCGAATTGCCCTTCGCACACGGTACATTTCCGCGGATCGATTGCGAAGACGCCGCCTTTCTCGATGATGGCGACGTTTGGGCATTGCGGCTCGCACGCCGAGCAGCCAGTGCAGGCGGAGGCAATGATCTTTAGGGCCATACCAGGCACTCCTTGTGATGGTTTCCTGTGTAACCGAGCACGTCGTGACGACTACGCTACCTGCCGCTCAAACAGGGGCATCTTCGCCCACCCTAGTCAATCCGATCTGTGGTATTGCCGCGTCGCCGCGGCCCGTGTGGTCAATTTCGCCAGTCGCGAGACGGCCACAATAGTCGGTGAGCCATGCAAGCGCGGCTTTTTCGATTGGTTCGTGGGCGTACATATCCACGGGTTCGATTCCCGCTTCTAATAGCGACTTCCGTGGACACAAGCCAATCTTTGCAACCAGCACAGCATGGCAATCGTTGATCGCGTGTATGATCGGCACCAAGTCATCCTCAGCGCCATCGCCGCCGCGGCAATAAGCGCCCACGCGGCGGTGCGCGACAAACAGGGCTCCAGCGGCGCTGACTTGGAAAATCTGGAACTCGGAAACATGGCCGAAATGTGCGTTGACGAGCCCGCCTCCCTTCGTCGCAACGGCAATCCGCACCTCGACATCGCCTAGCACCCGGGTCGCTCCTGACAAGCCTCGTGTCTTATGTTTCATCTTGCACTCTCCATCGCATTCGGCGTCAACGCGGTGTCGACGTGTACGGCCAAGCTCAAGCGTGTCCACGGCGTCCAGGTGTTCGATGCTTGCGAGCGAAAACTCGTGATGGCGGTCTTCGCCCAGAAGGCCTACGGCATCTGCACGACATTGCCGGCAATGGCGCATTAGGGCCGCGCCGCCCATGCAGGCGTCCTGCACGGCCTTCAACTCGCCAGCGGTAGGCTCGCGCTGGCCACGGCCACCGAAATACGTGCCGTGCATAGGATCCGAGATCAGCGGCATGATGTTGTGCAAAAATGCCCCCCGCCTCTTTACTTCATGATTCACTTCGACCAGGTGCTCGTCGTTGATGCCAGGGATGAGTACCGAGTTGATCTTCGTAAGTACGCCACGCGCGCTCAACATGTCGAGCCCTAGCATCTGACGCTCGTGCAGAATTCGCGCGGCCTCTTCACCCGTGACTCTTCTGTTATCCCAAAAGATCCACGGATAGATCTTTTCGCCGATGACAGGGTCGACCATGTTGATAGTGATCGTCACGTGATCAATGCCGTAATCGCAAATTTCGTTGACATAGTCAGGCAGCGAAAGCCCGTTCGTCGAAAGACATAGCTTAATGTCCGGCGTGAGTTCGCGAAGCATACGAAAGGTGTCGAACGTTTTGTTCGGATTGGCCAGTGCATCCCCCGGGCCCGCGATCCCGACGACAGTCAATTGCGGAATCCTCGAGGCGACGGTCATCACCTTTTTCACGGCCTGATCCGGCGTGAGCTTCTCTGATACCACACCAGGCCGCGACTCGTTCGAACAATCATACTTTCGGTTGCAGTAGTTGCATTGGATATTGCAGGCGGGCGCCACTGCGACATGCATGCGCGCATAATTGCGATGCGCTTCTTCCGAATAGCACGGGTGATCTCTAATCTTTTCCCACACCTCCACACTGATGTTTTCTGGTGCTTCGGTCGAACAGCAACTTGACCCGGCTGGTGCGCCATTTGAATCAGAGCGGCCGTATCGGGTAGTTGGATCCGCGGCCGACACCGATGGCATGATGTGTGTGACTCTGGCGCCGTCGGCCAAGATCAGAGCGCCGGCATTTGCGCAATCGTGCATGGATATCTCTCCGCAATGAACAGTGTGCGTGCCATTGCTCACAGCGAAATCCATGCCATCGCGAAAACGCACGATGTGCGAGCGGACGATACTTGAAGCCGAGAGCACTGCCGTGCTCCGTCGCCATGACACATGGGTAGTCCAGCTGCGCTGGCGCTGTGTCTCAGTTCTTATTCATTTGAATTACTCGCGATAAAAGCAACCGCTTCTGCGTGCGCCGATAACCCGATCGGCCAGGTTCAAGCGCGACACTGTTGGGAATGGGACATTCCCGACGCGACTTATCACACCACGTACTCAGATTCCCGACATGACGCATTTCAGGGTCGAACAGAACCGCACTCCGGCCGTAGCATCCCATTGGCACGATGTTTGCAGCGCTATCGACATCTCTCGGGAGACTTGACATGCATGTTCCAATTATTAATGATACGACGCTCAGCGATGGTGAGCAGACTGCAGGTGTTGCATTTCGCGTCGAGGAAAAATGCGCGATCGCGAGCGACCTGTCTCAGGCCGGCGTGCCGGAACTCGAAGTCGGGGTTCCCGCAATGGGCGACGAGGAAATGGCGTGCATAGCGGAGATTGCCGGGTTAAATCTCGACTCCCGTATAATCGTTTGGGGACGCCTCACCGAAGGCGACCTCGCGGCGGCATTGCGTTGCAATGCCGACATCGTTCACCTCTCCATCCCTGTTTCGGATATTCATCTGCGCCACAAGCTGCAGCAGTCGCGTACGTGGGTTCTGAGTCAAATTGCGCGAATTGTCGACATAGCAATCGGAAGTCGCGCAACGATTTCTCTCGGCATGGAAGACGCCTCGCGCGCGGATCCTTCATTTGTCATCGAAGTGGCTCAATGCGCACAGCAGCACGGGGTTCAGCGCTTGCGTTTCGCAGACACGGTTGGCGTGCTGGATCCGTTTAAGGCATACCACGCGATTGCGGCGCTGCGCGTTGCCGTGGACCTCGAGATCGAAATCCATGCGCACGACGATCTCGGGCTGGCCACAGCCAACACGTTAGCGGCCGTTGCGGCAGGCGCAACACATGCCAGCACCACAGTCAACGGTCTTGGCGAGCGAGCCGGCAACGCGGCGCTAGAGGAAGTCGTGATGGGAGCACGTCATCTTCTGCGACGAGATACGGGGGTCGACACTAAAGCGCTGCCCGCTATTTCGTCGCTGGTCGAACATGCGTCGGGCCGAGCCGTCTCCTTTGGAAAAAGCATGGTCGGTAGAGGCGTTTTTACTCACGAAGCGGGAATTCACACGGACGGCCTTTCCAAACACGTCGCAACCTACGAAGGATTCGATCCCGCAGATGTGGGCCGGCAACGGTCTACGGTGCTCGGCAAACATTCTGGGTCTCAAGGCGTGCGTGACGCATATGACGCTTTGGGCCTGAAGGTATCGGAGCGGCTTGTGCCGCTACTGCTACCGCGCATCCGCGCCTTCGCCACGCAACATAAGCAGCCGCCTAGCGCAATCGATCTCCGCCGCTTTTTGAGTGAGTCACGGAGCACGCTAGTCAGAGCGTCCTGAAGGCCGCTCATAGCGAAAAACGGACTTAGGAGGAGCAAACCCATGGAAGAACTTATTCGAAACTTCGTCCACTTTCATCTATGGAGGATTTCCGAGCCTTTTGCATTGCCCTCGACGAAAGGATAGTGAAGTTGAACCGCCTGCACATCATGAAACGCTTCCTTCGGTACATCAAACATCAGAACGACACGCCGCCCCCGCGACGGCTGACCTATCACGGCTTGCTGCGGAAGGCCTGCGACGACTTCGTTGTATCCAGGCCCCCTGAACAACGAGTGTTTAAAGTCGTTAGAAGGCCGCCGACCGGCATGTCGTCTTCCTCAAAAGCCTGTGCGCGTTGCTGTCGGCACGCAGCGGCCTCTGATCAGGAGAGCCTCAATGCATATTGTCGTTTGCATCAAGCAAGTACCGGATTCTGCCCAGATTCGGGTTCACCCTGTGACCAACACCATCATGCGGCAAGGCGTGCCGGCAATCGTCAACCCTTACGATCTCTTCTCGCTAGAAGAAGCGTTGCGGCTAAAAGACCGCTTCGGCGCATGGGTCACGATACTTTCTATGGGACCACCACAGGCCGAGGACGCACTGCGTAGATGCATCAGCTACGGTGCAGACGACGCCGTACTCATCACCGACCGGTCGTTCGCCGGCGCCGACACGCTCGCCACTTCTTATGCGTTGGCCGCCGCGATCCGCCAGATCGCGAGTGAACGCTCAGTGGATATGATCTTTACGGGCAAACAAACGATCGACGGTGATACAGCCCAGGTCGGCCCGGGCATCGCGACGCGCATGGGCATCCAACTGCTTACCTACGTGTCGAGAATCCTCGAGATCGACCTCGTCAGACGCACGATCATGGTCGAACGCCGTGCTGAAGGGGGCGTTCAGGTACTCGAGACTGCGTTGCCGTGCCTTGTTACGATGCTTGAAAACACGAACGATCTGCGTTTCGCAACACTGCCCAGAGTAATCCATGCCGCTCGCTTCCCCGTACGCAAGTGGAACCGCGAGCAGGCCGGGATCGATGACGTCAGCAAGATCGGGCTGAAGGGTTCACATACCGTCGTACGTAGGGTGTTCGGCGCAACGCCGCGTGAAGAAGATGCCGAGATGATCGAATTCGACGAGTCGAGTCTCCACGATCCGGCGGCTCAACTCGTGCACAAGATCTTCACTCGCCATCCGACGCTGGACGCGGATCTGCGGCTCACGGAGAGGAATGCATGAATTCGCTTGTTGCTTTGAAAAAAAAACCGGGTGCGCCGATCGCACAGGCTAACGGCTGCAACGTGGAACTTCCCGACCGTATGAAAGACTATCGGGGCGTGTGGGTCTTCATCGAGCACGACCGTGGCCGAGCGCACAGCGTATCGTGGGAACTGATCGGTGAGGCTCGCAAGCTCGCCGACAAACTAGGCAGCAACGTCGCTGTAGCGGTACTCGGCGGTACTGAAGAGCCACTCGAGCAGTTTGCCGCTGAGGCGTTCACCCTGGGCGCGGACAAAGCGTATGTCATCCACGATCCGGTGTTGCGCGGTTATCGCAATGAACCGTTCACGAAAGGCCTGTCAGATCTGATTAGCAAGTATTGCCCCGAGATACTGTTGCTCGGTGCGACTTCAATGGGCCGAGATCTCGCGGGCTCTGTCGCAACACGGCTTCTGACTGGCCTTACAGCCGACTGCACTGAGTTGAATATCGATCCCGCCTCGCGTGCACTAGCTGCGACGCGGCCGACCTTCGGCGGCTCTCTGCTATGTACGATCATGACGCTCGAATCTCGCCCTCAGATGGCGACTGTGCGCCCACGAGTCATGTCCATGCCGCCGGCGCAGCAAGGCCGCAGTGGCGAGATCGTGCAGGAAACGCTCGGGATGATCGAGGCCAATATAGTAACTAAATTGCTTGACTTCATCCCCGACGAAACGAGCGATCAAATCAACCTCGCCTACGCGGACGTGATCGTGAGCGGCGGCAAGGGACTCAAGAATCGCGAGAACTTCAAGCTGCTATTCGAACTGGCGCAGGTGCTCGGTGGCGAAGTCGGCGCCAGCCGCCCATGCGTTCAGGCGGGTTGGGTCCGAGCCGAACGCCAGATCGGACAAACCGGCAAAACTGTCAGGCCCAAGCTTTATATCGCCGCGGGAATCTCTGGTGCGATCCAGCATCGGGTCGGAATGGAAAGCTCGGACGTCATCGTCGCAATCAACACCGACCCAAACGCCCCGATTTTTGGCTACGCACACTACGGGGTTGTGGGGGACGCAATGCGCGTACTACCAGAACTAACACAGGCCTTTAAGCAGCACCTGACACCGCAGCGGCTAGACTCGTAAGGAAAACAAACATGATAACCTCCCCCAAATTCGATGCCATTGTGGTCGGAGCTGGACCATCAGGCAACGCCGCAGCCTACGTTATGGCGAAAGGCGGGCTGAAAGTGCTTCAGATTGAACGCGGCGAGTATCCCGGAAGCAAAAACGTTCAGGGCGCGATTCTTTACGCCAATGCACTGGAAGAGATCATTCCAGACTTCCGCGTCGATGCCCCTCTCGAGCGCCACATCATCGAGCAGCGCCTGTGGATGCTCGACGATACCTCGTTTGTCGGCACGCACGCGCGCAGCGAAGACTACAACAATCCCCCATATAACCGCTACACGATCATACGGGCACAGTTCGACAAGTGGTTTTCATCGAAAGTACGTGAATCAGGCGCTTTGCTGATCTGCGAGACCACGGTAAATCGCCTGATTATGGACGGAGACCAGGTTGTCGGTGTGCAATGCGACCGCGAACACGGCGAAGTCTATGCGGACATCGTGGTCCTCGCGGACGGCGTCAATTCGACATTGGCGCGTAAGGCAGGCTTTCACGGCGAAATCAAGGCGGGCAATGTCGCGCTGGCTGTGAAGGAGATTCTCTTTATGCCTGAGGAAATAATTTGCCAGCGTTTTAACGTTGCCGATAACGAAGGCGTTGTCATTGAGATGGTCGGCCGAATCACCGACGGCATGGCTGGAACCGGCTTCTTGTACACTAACAAGGAGTCGCTGACAATCGGCGTCGGCTGTATGCTGGGCGACTTCAAAAACAACTCGAACCGTACAAGCCCGTATGTGTTGCTTGAAAAAATGAAGCGTCATCCGTCCATCGCCCCGCTCATCGCTGGCGGTGAAATGAAGGAGTACTGTGCGCATCTGATCCCCGAAGGGGGCTTCAATGCAATCCCGGAAGTGTACGGCAATGGCTGGATGATCGTCGGCGATTCCGGTGGCTTCGTCAATTCCGCACATCGCGAAGGTTCTAATCTTGCCATGACGACAGGACGTCTCGCCGCGGAGACCGCGATAGCCGCAAAAGCCACCGGAGGCCACAGCTATCGGGCTTGCGCCCTCTCCGGGTACAAGGCCGCGCTCGACAAGAGTTTCGTGATGAAGGACCTGTTCAAGTACCGAGACATGCCGAAGATCCTGCATCGCAATCCGCAATTTTTCACCACATATCCTGATCTCGTCGCCAAAGCGGCTCGGACAATGATTACGGTCGACGGCGTGGACAAGCAGACCAAGAAGGGTGAGGTCATGGCGAGTTTCCGCAAAAGTCGCTCACTAACAGGGTTGGTGGGCGACGCGTACAAACTCTGGAGGGCCTTCCGATGACCAGACTTACTGTGAACATCGACGAGAAGCTATTCCAAAACCGTTACCGCGTTGACGTCGGCCGACCACACGTCCAAATAAAGAATCCCGAGACCTGCATTAATGAATGTAGCGATAAAAGCTGTACGTTCGTCTGCCCCGCTTCTTGTTATCGGAATGAGAACAACGGCGCCGTGACACTAATTACCGACGGCTGCCTTGAGTGCGGCAGTTGTCGCATTCTATGCAGGGAACACCACAACCTTTCTTGGGAGTACCCGAGGGGTGGCCACGGAATCCAGTTCAAGTTTGGATAGACGAATACGACCTCGGCATTTCGGCTTCCGCCTACCACAGGAAGGGTCAGAAGCTTATCGTTTTGGAGCAAGTCAATGAATCTCCTTACTGGCATTGAGTCGACAGATCTGTTTGGCGGCGCCGTGCCTCCTTCCGTATTGCACTTAATCGAGGACACACGTGGCGGCCGCTGTGACGATGTTACAGCTGCATTGTGGACCGCCGTTATTTGTCACCCGCGCTGCCTGCCACCCTACTATCTGCTATACAAGTTTCACGCGAACCGGGGCGAGCTTGGCGAGGCGAAGGAAGTTGCAACCAAGGCTTTGACAGCTGCAGCGCGGGAAGCGTCAATTGACATTGACTGGTGTGCGGTACAGCTAGGCGACACAGATTTCACGATTCCTGGACCGGCACGCTTTTGGCTCTTCACGCTGAAGGCGCTGGCCTTTATCAGCGTTCGCCGCCGCGAACCCGCGGTTGCCCTAAAGCTCCTTGCCAAGCTGCGCCGGCTGGACCCGGCCGACTGCGTCGGCTTCAACGTGGTGGAAGCCCTTCTCGCGCAGTCCGGGCGCCGATAAGCCCTACCGGCAGGCCAGCCGCCTAACTCGCGTGAAGTCCCTCCAATACATCAGGCCGGCAATCTGGCGACGAATCCTCGTCCCCTGCTCAATCCGGCCGGGCAAGCTACATTGACTTGCGCCCGAATTGCATGCGCTGAAGCTTCGCGATCCACAGCTTCAGGTGCTCGATTTCAAGCGCCCGGTCCGAGAGCGACTTCTGGAGCGTCGTCACGGTATCGCGCAGATCCGCAGATCCGCAGGCGGCCTACGCTGGCCTCGCACCAGTCACCCGGCGCAGGCTCATCCATCCGTGGCGAGCATCCGTCCAGACGCGGCAACAAGGTGCTCAAACGGGCATTGTTTCTATCGACCTTCGCCGCCTTGAGAGACCCCGTCTCACGGGCTTACTACGTCGAACCTGAACAATTCAGAGAGCCTTGTGCGGCAGAGCTTTGAGGCCAAAATGGTGTTGTGAGATCTGCAGGAACCTGGCACATTAACGTGAGAATCCTGCATTTTTCGATGAGGTGCGGATGGGTCCGAAGACGCCTGTGACGGAGGGAGATTTCTTCCGCCAACCGCTGCGCGAACAGATCAACCTGAAGCATCCGTTGATACGTTTGGCCGACCTCATCAACTGGGAGCGACTTGGCGCATCAATGAGCGAAAGCTTTGTATCGCGCAAGGGTCGACCGGCGACGTCTCCCA
>NZ_JAPMAL010000062.1:0-19351 GCF_026343935.1 Paraburkholderia sp. CNPSo 3076
AGGTGCTGGCCAAGCCGGGTTCGATCACGCCGCACACGCACTTCACGGCTGAAGTGTACGTGCTGAGCAAGGACGAAGGCGGCCGTCACACGCCGTTCTTCAACAACTACCGTCCGCAGTTCTACTTCCGTACGACGGACGTGACGGGCTCGATCGAGCTGCCGAAGGACAAGGAAATGGTCATGCCGGGCGACAACGTGTCGATCACGGTGAAGCTGATCGCTCCGATCGCGATGGAAGAAGGTCTGCGCTTCGCAATCCGCGAAGGTGGCCGTACCGTCGGCGCCGGCGTGGTTGCAAAGATCATCGAGTAAGTTTTTGCCAGTCTCGTTGATCGACTAAGTGGTTTCGGGGTTGGCGATGCCGCCAACCCCAAAATGGTTTAGGGGTATAGCTCAACTGGCAGAGCGTCGGTCTCCAAAACCGAAGGTTGGGGGTTCGATTCCCTCTGCCCCTGCCAACTTCTCGCGCCTCGGCGCGTTGTTCTTTAAGGTGTTATGGCGAATCCTTCCGTCGAAACTGTTAATACTTCCAGCGACAAGCTGATGCTTGCGGCGGGCGTATTGTTGGTTGTGGCCGGGTTCGTAGGGTTCTACTGGCTCGGTAGCCAGGAGTGGTATGTCCGCGGTGCAGCGCTCACAGTGGGCGTGATCGCGGGGGTGGTAGTCGGTCTTCTCTCGGCGCCCGGCAAGAGCTTCATCGCGTTTGCCAAAGACTCGTACAAGGAAGTTCGCAAGGTCGTCTGGCCGACTCGCAAAGAGGCTACGCAAACGACGCTGGTGGTCTTCGGTTTTGTGCTGGCAATGGCCATCATTCTGTGGGTTTGCGACAAATCCATCGAGTGGGTGATTTTCTCGGCGGTTCTGGGTTGGAAATGATATGAGCGATACACCGGCATCCCCGAGCGGAAAACGTTGGTATGTGGTGCACGCCTACTCCGGCATGGAGAAGAGCGTGCAACGTGCGCTTCAGGAGCGCATCGAACGTGCTGGCATGCAGGACAAGTTTGGCCAGATCCTCGTTCCGACTGAAGAAGTGGTCGAGGTGAAGGGTGGTCACAAATCGGTGACCGAACGTCGTTTCTTCCCGGGCTATGTCCTGGTTGAGATGGAAATGACGGACGAAACGTGGCACCTCGTGAAGAATACGGCAAAGGTGACTGGTTTCGTCGGCGGGGCCCGTAATCGCCCGAGCCCGATTTCGCCGCGCGAAGTCGAAAAGATCATGTCGCAGATGCAGGAAGGCGTTGAGAAGCCGCGCCCCAAGACCCTGTTCGAAGTCGGCGAGATGGTCCGAGTGAAGGAAGGTCCGTTCACGGACTTCAACGGCAGCGTCGAAGAAGTCAACTACGAAAAGTCGCGCGTCCGGGTCTCGGTCACCATTTTCGGTCGCGCCACACCGGTCGAACTCGAATTCGGCCAGGTCGAAAAGCTGTAAATCGAATACTACGGATCGCGCCTCTGGTGCGATCCGTTTTTCCGCGCTTACGGTCCGCGTTATGGCCGTAGAGGAGCGCCAGTAGTCCAGTCGGCTGTCGATGTCGCCAAAGCAGTTGGCACAGCGAAGATTGTGGCGAGCGCGCGCTACCACTCACCAGAACGCTCACGCGTTCCAAAGAGGTTTTCAACATGGCAAAGAAAATCATCGGCTTTATCAAGCTGCAGATTCCTGCAGGTAAAGCCAATCCGTCGCCGCCGGTCGGCCCGGCACTGGGTCAGCGTGGCCTGAACATCATGGAGTTCTGCAAGGCGTTCAACGCGCAGACTCAAGCCATGGAACCGGGTCTGCCGGTTCCGGTCGTGATCACGGCATTCGCGGACAAGAGCTTCACGTTCATCCTGAAGACGCCGCCGGCTACGGTTCTGATCAAGAAGGCAGCGAAGGTCGACAAGGGTTCGGCCAAGCCGCACACCGACAAGGTCGCTACGATCACTCGCGCGCAAGCCGAGGAAATCGCCAAGACCAAGATGCCGGACCTCACGGCAGCCGATATGGATGCAGCGGTTCGCACGATCGCTGGTAGCGCCCGCTCGATGGGCATCATCGTGGAGGGTGTGTAAATGGCTAAGGTTTCGAAGCGTCAAAAGGCACTCGCTGCCAAGATCGACCGCCAAAAGCAGTACCCGATTGGCGACGCACTGTCGCTCGTGAAGGAATGCGCCACGGCGAAGTTCGACGAGTCGATCGACGTTGCAGTGCAACTCGGCATCGATGCGAAGAAGTCGGACCAGGTCGTTCGCGGCTCGGTCGTTCTGCCCGCTGGTACCGGCAAGTCGGTCCGCGTTGCGGTGTTCGCGCAAGGTGAAAAGGCTGAACAAGCCAAGGCAGCAGGCGCAGAGATCGTCGGTATGGAAGACCTCGCCGAGCAGATCAAGGGCGGCAACCTGAACTTCGACATCGTGATCGCTTCGCCGGACACGATGCGCGTCGTCGGTACGCTCGGTCAGATCCTCGGCCCGCGCGGCCTCATGCCGAACCCGAAGGTCGGCACCGTGACGCCGGACGTGGCGACCGCGGTCAAGAACGCGAAGGCTGGTCAGGTGCAATTCCGTGTCGACAAGGCCGGTATCATCCACGCGACCATCGGCCGTGCATCGTTCGAGCCGACCGCGCTGCGCAGCAACCTGGACGCGCTCCTCGAAGCGCTGACCAAGGCGAAGCCGGCAACGAGCAAGGGCGTGTACCTGCGCAAGATCGCTGTCTCGAGCACGATGGGCGTTGGCGTTCGCGTCGACCAGACGTCGCTCGCAGCGTAATAGTTTTGCCGCGCTGAGGCCTGAGAGGGCGGCAGCGCGGATTTAAAGGGCTTTGGGCGGTTGTGCAGCGGCAGCAAGCGCGGTGCAACCGGTTGTCAAAGACCGTTGGCGGAAGTGCAGCAGTTGGGTGCTTCCTTAATGCAAAGCCAACGCAGATGGCGAACCCGAAAAGGTTTTGAAGTGCTGATGTGAGCGGATGCGGGCGGCAACGCCTGACGATGCAAGCTGATTTACTCCGGACTGGTCGGTCGCCGTTGTTGAACGCGGCACATGTAGCGAAAGCAAAGTGTGTCGAATCTGGAGGTTAACCGTGCCACTGAACAAAGAAGGTAAGCAGGCCGTCGTGGCTGAAGTCTCCGCGCAAGTCGCGACGGCTCAGACCATGGTGCTGGCCGAGTATCGTGGAATCGCGGTTGGCGATCTGACCAAGCTGCGCGCGAAAGCGCGTGAGCAGCAGGTGTACCTCCGCGTGTTGAAGAACACGCTGGCGCGTCGCGCTGTTGAAGGTACCCCGTTTGCTCCGCTGGCAGAGCAGATGACTGGCCCCCTGATCTACGGCATCTCGGAAGATGCAATTGCTGCTGCGAAGGTCGTCAATGACTTCGCGAAGGGCAATGACAAGTTGGTCATCAAGGCTGGTTCCTACGAAGGCAAGGTGATGGACAAGGCAGGCGTGCAAGCGCTGGCCAGCATCCCGAGCCGCGAAGAACTGCTCTCGAAGCTGCTGTTCGTTATGCAAGCTCCTGTTTCCGGTATGGCGCGCGCTCTGGCCGCGCTGGCGGAAAAGAAGCAAGCAGAAGCTGCCTGATTTCAGGCAAGCGAACGAACACAGGCAAGCGAGAAAGATCGCTAGCTGTTTCCGAATTCAAATCTGGAGTAATTTCAAATGGCAATCGCAAAAGAAGACATCCTCGAAGCCGTTGGCTCGATGTCGGTTCTTGAACTGAACGAACTGGTCAAGGCTTTCGAAGAGAAGTTTGGCGTGTCGGCAGCTGCTGTGGCAGTCGCTGGCCCGGCAGGCGGCGGCGCTGCTGCTGCTGCTGAAGAGCAGACCGAATTCACGGTCAACCTGCTCGAAGCAGGCGCAAACAAGGTTTCGGTCATTAAGGCCGTTCGCGAACTGACGGGTCTCGGCCTGAAGGAAGCGAAGGACCTGGTTGACGGCGCACCGAAGCCCGTGAAGGAAGCGGTGCCCAAGGCTGCTGCTGAAGAAGCGAAGAAGAAGCTGGAAGACGCCGGCGCGAAGGCTGAAATCAAGTAAGTTTCAGCGCGCTGTGCGAAGGCTGGCGGTTTTTACACCGCCGGCCTTTTTGTGCTTTGTGGGTTCTGCCTTTTTGTGTTCGATTTTTTGAAGTCGGAGGCGGGATGCGGGACCCAGAAGCCAAAGAAAAACGTCTTTCGCCGGGTGAGGGCCTCAAGGGCACCATCAGGGCACACGACGCTTCTCTTTGTCTTCTGAAGCGACTGCAGAAGGCAAGTTTGGTCGGGCAGCGGGCACGTTATGACAAGCCGAAATCCGTTGCCGTCAGCCAGCGGTTGGTAGAGGCCAACCACCAAGCTTCCAGGGCTCGCGAAGCCATCGGGTCTCAGTCGGTGAACACTCGGGTCGTCCTACCCGCCGTGATTCGGAGATCGTATGCACTATTCCTTCACCGAGAAGAAGCGTATTCGCAAGAGTTTCGCGAAACGCCCCATCGTTCACCAGGTTCCTTTCCTGCTGGCTACCCAGCTTGAATCATTCAGCACATTCCTGCAAGCAGAAACGGCGACCGCGCAACGCAAACCGGAAGGTCTGCAGGCAGCGTTTTCGTCCGTTTTTCCTATTGTTTCCCATAACGGCTTTGCTCGTCTAGAGTTCGTCAGCTACATGCTGTCGTCGCCGGCATTCAACATCAAGGAATGCCAGCAACGCGGCTTGACGTACTGCTCGGCGCTGCGCGCCAAGGTCCGTCTCGTCCTGCTCGACAAGGAATCGCCGAGCAAGCCGGTCGTCAAGGAAGTGAAGGAGCAGGAAGTGTACATGGGCGAAATTCCGCTCATGACGCCGACTGGTTCGTTCGTCATCAACGGCACCGAGCGTGTCATCGTCTCGCAGCTGCACCGCTCGCCTGGCGTGTTCTTCGAACACGACAAGGGCAAGACGCACAGCTCGGGCAAGCTGCTCTTCTCGGCCCGTATCATTCCTTACCGCGGTTCGTGGCTCGACTTCGAGTTCGACCCGAAGGACGTGCTGTACTTCCGCGTCGACCGTCGCCGCAAGATGCCGGTCACGATCCTGCTGAAGGCAATCGGCCTCACGCCGGAACAGATCCTCGCGAACTTCTTCGTGTTCGACAATTTCACGCTGATGCCGGAAGGCGCGCAGATGGAGTTCGTGCCGGAGCGTCTGCGCGGTGAAGTCGCGCGCTTCGACATCAGCGATCGCGAAGGCAAGGTCATTGTCCAGAAGGACAAGCGGATCAACGCGAAGCACATTCGCGACCTCGAAACCGCGAAGACGACGTACATTTCGGTCCCCGAAGATTATCTGCTCGGCCGCGTGCTCGCGAAGAACGTCGTCGACGGCGATACGGGCGAAGTGATCGCGAACGCGAACGACGAGATCACCGAAAGCGTGCTCGAGAAGCTGCGCGAAGCGAAGATCAAGGACATCCAGACGCTCTACACGAACGATCTGGACCAGGGTCCGTACATCTCGTCGACGCTGCGTATCGACGAAACCGCCGACCGTATGGCCGCGCGCATCGCGATCTACCGCATGATGCGTCCGGGCGAACCGCCGACCGAAGAAGCGGTCGAGGCGCTGTTCAACCGCCTGTTCTACAGCGAAGAAGCGTACGACCTCTCGAAGGTGGGTCGTATGAAGTTCAATCGCCGCGTCGGCCGTGACGAAATCGTTGGCCCGATGACGCTGCAGGACGACGACATCCTCGCGACCATCAAGATCCTCGTCGAGCTGCGCAACGGCAAGGGCGAAGTGGACGACATCGACCACCTCGGCAACCGTCGCGTGCGTTGCGTGGGCGAACTCGCGGAAAACCAGTTCCGCGCGGGTCTCGTGCGCGTCGAACGTGCAGTGAAGGAGCGCCTCGGTCAGGCCGAAAGCGAAAACCTGATGCCGCACGACCTGATCAACTCGAAGCCGATTTCGTCGGCGATTCGCGAGTTCTTCGGTTCGTCGCAGCTGTCGCAGTTCATGGACCAGACCAACCCGCTGTCGGAAATCACCCACAAGCGCCGCGTGTCGGCACTTGGCCCGGGCGGTCTGACGCGCGAGCGCGCTGGCTTTGAAGTCCGCGACGTGCACCCGACCCACTATGGCCGTGTGTGCCCGATCGAGACGCCGGAAGGTCCGAACATCGGTCTGATCAACTCGCTCGCGCTCTATGCGCACCTGAACGAATACGGCTTCCTCGAAACGCCGTACCGCAAGGTCGTGGACAGCAAGGTGACCGACCAGATCGACTACCTGTCGGCGATCGAAGAAGGCCGTTACGTGATCGCTCAGGCGAACGCGGCGGTGGCTGAAGACGGCACGCTGACCGACGAACTCGTTTCGTCGCGTGAAGCGGGCGAAACGCTGATGGTCACGCCGGACCGCATCCAGTACATGGACGTGGCGCCGTCGCAGATCGTCTCGGTTGCAGCCTCGCTGATTCCGTTCCTCGAGCACGATGACGCGAACCGTGCACTGATGGGCTCGAACATGCAGCGTCAGGCCGTGCCTTGCCTGCGTCCGGAAAAGCCGGTCGTCGGTACGGGTATCGAGCGCACCGTTGCGGTCGACTCGGGTACGACGGTTCAGGCGCTGCGTGGCGGCGTGGTCGACTACGTCGACGCAGGCCGTATCGTGATTCGCGTGAACGATGATGAAGCTGTTGCCGGTGAAGTCGGCGTGGACATCTACAACCTCATCAAGTACACGCGTTCGAACCAGAACACGAACATCAACCAGCGTCCGATCGTGAAGATGGGCGACAAGGTTGCGCGCGGCGACGTGCTGGCTGACGGCGCATCGACCGATCTGGGCGAGCTCGCGCTCGGCCAGAACATGCTGATCGCGTTCATGCCGTGGAACGGCTACAACTTCGAAGACTCGATCCTGATCTCGGAGAAGGTGGTTGCGGACGACCGTTACACGTCGATCCACATCGAAGAACTGAACGTCGTTGCACGCGACACGAAGCTCGGACCGGAAGAAATCACGCGCGACATTTCGAACCTCGCGGAAGTGCAGCTTGGCCGTCTCGACGAGTCGGGCATCGTGTACATCGGCGCGGAAGTCGAAGCGGGCGACGTGCTTGTGGGCAAGGTCACGCCGAAGGGCGAAACCCAGCTCACGCCGGAAGAAA
Organism: Paraburkholderia sp. CNPSo 3076; assembly: GCF_026343935.1. Classification (NCBI taxonomy): domain Bacteria; kingdom Pseudomonadati; phylum Pseudomonadota; class Betaproteobacteria; order Burkholderiales; family Burkholderiaceae; genus Paraburkholderia; species Paraburkholderia sp. CNPSo 3076. The sequence goes on from NZ_JAPMAL010000062.1 coordinate 7,109, forward strand.
AGCTGCTGCGCGCGATCTTCGGCGAGAAGGCCTCGGACGTGAAGGATACGTCGCTGCGCGTGCCCTCGGGCATGAGCGGCACGGTCATCGACGTGCAGGTGTTCACGCGTGAAGGCATCCAGCGCGACAAGCGTGCTCAACAGATCATCGACGATGAACTGAAGCGCTATCGCCTCGACCTGAACGACCAGCTGCGTATCGTGGAAGGCGACGCGTTCCAGCGTCTCGCACGCATGCTCGAAGGCAAGGTCGCGAACGGCGGTCCGAAGAAGCTCGCGAAGGGCACGAAGATCGAGCGCGCGTACCTCGAAGATCTGGATCACTACCACTGGTTCGACATCCGCCTTGCGGACGAAGAAGCAGCGGCGCAGCTCGAAGCGATCAAGAACTCGATCGAAGAGAAGCGTCACCAGTTCGATCTGGCCTTCGAAGAGAAGCGCAAGAAGCTCACGCAAGGCGACGAACTGCCGCCGGGCGTGCTGAAGATGGTAAAGGTGTACCTCGCGGTGAAGCGCCGTCTGCAGCCTGGCGACAAGATGGCAGGCCGTCACGGTAACAAGGGCGTGGTGTCGAAGATCGTTCCGATCGAAGACATGCCGTACATGGCCGACGGCCGTCCGGCCGACGTCGTGCTGAACCCGCTCGGCGTGCCGTCACGGATGAACGTGGGTCAGGTTCTCGAAGTGCACCTCGGTTGGGCCGCGAAGGGTCTGGGCTGGCGTATCGGCGAAATGCTGCAGCGTCAAACGAAGGTTGCAGAACTGCGTGGATTCCTCACGAAGATCTACAACGAATCGGGCCACAAGGAAGACCTCGACAGCTTCAGCGACGACGAAATCTTCGAACTCGCCAGGAACCTGCGCGAAGGCGTGCCGTTCGCAACGCCGGTGTTCGACGGTGCGACCGAAGAGGAAATGTCGAAGATGCTCGACCTGGCGTTCCCGGACGACATCGCGACGAACCTCGGCATGACGCCCTCGAAGAACCAGGTGCGTCTGTACGACGGCCGCACGGGCGAGATGTTCGAGCGTACGGTCACCGTGGGCTACATGCACTACCTGAAGCTGCACCACCTTGTCGACGACAAGATGCACGCGCGTTCGACGGGTCCGTACTCGCTCGTTACGCAGCAGCCGCTGGGTGGCAAGGCGCAATTCGGTGGTCAGCGTTTCGGTGAAATGGAAGTGTGGGCGCTCGAAGCGTATGGCGCTTCGTATGTGCTGCAGGAAATGTTGACGGTGAAGTCCGATGACGTGACGGGCCGGACGAAGGTGTATGAGAACCTCGTCAAGGGCGACCACGTGATCGACGCGGGCATGCCGGAATCCTTCAATGTGCTGGTGAAGGAAATCCGCTCGCTCGGCATCGACATCGACCTCGACCGCAACTAATCGGACTACGGAGAGAAGGCAATGAAAGCTCTGCTCGATCTATTCAAGCAAGTCCAACAAGAAGAAGTTTTTGACGCGATCAAGATCGGTCTGGCCTCGCCAGACAAGATCCGCTCGTGGTCGTTCGGCGAAGTGAAGAAGCCGGAGACCATCAACTACCGTACCTTCAAGCCGGAACGGGATGGTCTGTTCTGCGCGAAGATCTTCGGGCCGATCAAGGACTATGAGTGCCTGTGCGGCAAGTACAAGCGCCTGAAGCACCGTGGCGTGATCTGCGAGAAGTGCGGCGTTGAAGTCACGCTGGCGAAGGTGCGCCGCGAACGTATGGGCCACATCGAGCTGGCCTCGCCGGTCGCGCACATCTGGTTCCTGAAGTCGCTGCCGTCGCGTCTGGGCATGGTGCTCGACATGACGCTGCGCGACATCGAGCGCGTGCTGTACTTCGAGGCATACGTGGTGATCGAACCGGGCATGACGCCGCTGAAGGCGCGGCAGATCATGACCGAAGAGGATTACTACAACAAGGTCGAGGAATACGGCGACGAATTCCGTGCCGAAATGGGCGCGGAAGGCGTGCGCGAGCTGCTGCGCGCGATCAACATCGACGAACAGGTCGAGACGCTGCGCACCGAGCTGAAGAACACCGGCTCGGAAGCGAAGATCAAGAAGTACGCGAAGCGCCTGAAGGTGCTCGAGGCCTTCCAGCGTTCGGGCATCAAGCCCGAATGGATGGTGCTCGAAGTGCTGCCGGTGCTGCCGCCCGAACTGCGTCCGCTGGTGCCGCTGGACGGTGGCCGTTTCGCGACTTCGGACCTGAACGATCTGTATCGCCGCGTCATCAACCGTAACAACCGTCTGAAGCGTCTGCTCGAGCTCAAGGCGCCGGAGATCATCGTCCGCAACGAAAAGCGGATGCTCCAGGAAGCCGTGGACTCGCTGCTCGACAACGGTCGTCGCGGCAAGGCGATGACGGGCGCGAACAAGCGTCCGCTGAAGTCGCTCGCCGACATGATCAAGGGTAAGGGCGGCCGTTTCCGTCAGAACCTGCTAGGCAAGCGCGTGGACTACTCGGGCCGTTCGGTCATCGTGGTGGGTCCGACGCTCAAGCTGCACCAGTGCGGTCTGCCGAAGCTGATGGCGCTCGAGCTGTTCAAGCCGTTCATCTTCAACAAGCTGGAAACGATGGGCGTTGCCACGACCATCAAGGCTGCGAAGAAGGAAGTCGAGAACCAGACGCCGGTGGTGTGGGACATCCTCGAAGAGGTGATCCGCGAACACCCGGTCATGCTCAACCGTGCGCCTACTCTTCACCGTCTTGGCATTCAGGCTTTCGAGCCGGTGCTGATCGAAGGTAAGGCAATCCAGCTGCACCCGCTCGTTTGCGCGGCGTTCAACGCCGACTTCGACGGTGACCAGATGGCTGTTCACGTTCCGCTGTCGCTCGAAGCGCAGATGGAAGCGCGTACGCTCATGCTCGCGTCGAACAACGTCCTGTTCCCGGCCAACGGCGATCCGTCGATCGTGCCGTCGCAGGATATCGTGCTGGGCCTGTACTACGCCACGCGTGAAGCGATCAACGGCAAGGGCGAAGGCATGACGTTCACGGGCGTGTCGGAAGTGCTCCGCGCGTACGAGAACAAGGAAGTCGAGCTGGCTTCGCGCGTCAACGTGCGTATTACCGAAATGGTCCACAACGAGGACAAGTCGGAAGGCGCACCGGCATTCGTGCCGAAGATCTCGCTGTACGCAACGACCGTTGGCCGTTCGATCCTGTCGGAAATTCTGCCGCCGGGTCTGCCGTTCTCGGTGCTGAACAAGCCGCTGAAGAAGAAGGAAATCTCGCGTCTGATCAACACCGCGTTCCGCAAGTGCGGTCTGCGCGAAACGGTGATCTTCGCTGACCAGCTGATGCAGTCGGGCTTCCGCCTCGCGACGCGCGCCGGTATTTCGATCTGCGTGGACGACATGCTCGTGCCGCCGCAGAAGGAAACCATCGTCGGCGAAGCCGCGAAGAAGGTGAAGGAGTACGACCGTCAGTACATGTCGGGTCTCGTCACCGCGCAGGAACGCTACAACAACGTGGTCGACATTTGGTCGAATACGTCGGAAGCGGTCGGCAAGGCGATGATGGAGCAGCTCTCGACGGAACCGGTGATCGACCGCGACGGCAAGGAAACGCGTCAGGAATCGTTCAACTCGATCTACATGATGGCCGACTCGGGCGCGCGGGGTTCCGCCACGCAGATTCGCCAGCTGGCGGGTATGCGCGGCCTGATGGCGAAGCCGGACGGCTCGATTATCGAAACGCCGATTACCGCGAACTTCCGCGAAGGTCTGAACGTGTTGCAGTACTTCATCTCGACCCACGGTGCACGTAAGGGTCTGGCTGATACGGCACTGAAGACCGCGAACTCGGGTTACCTGACGCGTCGTCTCGTCGACGTGACGCAGGATCTCGTGGTCGTCGAGGAAGATTGCGGCACGTCGAATGGCGTGGCGATGAAGGCCCTCGTGGAAGGCGGTGAAGTCGTCGAAGCGCTGCGCGACCGTATTCTCGGCCGTGTGGCGGTGGCAGACGTCGTCAATCCGGAAACTCAGGAAACGATCTACGCTTCGGGCGACCTGCTCGACGAAGACGCGGTTGAAACGATCGAAAGCCTCGGCATCGACGAAGTGCGCGTGCGCACGCCGCTCACCTGCGAAACGCGCTACGGCCTGTGCGCCTCGTGCTATGGCCGCGACCTCGGCCGCGGCTCGCGTGTGAACGTCGGCGAAGCCGTCGGCGTGATCGCGGCACAGTCGATCGGCGAACCGGGCACGCAGCTCACGATGCGTACGTTCCACATCGGTGGTGCGGCGTCGCGTGCGGCAGTGGCCTCGTCGGTGGAAGCCAAGTCGAACGGTACCGTGCGCTTCACGGCGACGATGCGTTACGTCACGAATGCGAAGGGCGAGCAAGTCGTCATCTCGCGTTCGGGCGAAGCCATCATCGCCGACGATCACGGCCGCGAGCGCGAGCGTCACAAGGTGCCGTACGGTGCGACGCTGCTGCAGCTCGATGGCGCGGCGATCAAGGCCGGCACGCAACTCGCAACGTGGGATCCGCTCACGCGTCCGATCATCACCGAGTACGGCGGTACGGTGAAGTTCGAGAACGTCGAGGAAGGCGTGACCGTGGCCAAGCAGATCGACGACGTCACGGGTCTGTCGACCCTCGTCGTGATCGACGTGAAGCGCCGCGGCTCGCAAGCCGCAAAGAGCGTGCGTCCGCAGGTCAAGCTGCTCGACGTGAACGGCGACGAAGTGAAGATCCCGGGCACGGAGCATTCGGTGCAGATCGGCTTCCAGGTCGGCGCACTGATCACCGTGAAGGACGGTCAGCAGGTGCAGGTCGGTGAAGTGCTCGCACGTATCCCGACCGAAGCCCAGAAGACGCGTGACATTACCGGTGGTCTGCCGCGTGTGGCGGAACTGTTCGAAGCACGTTCGCCGAAGGACGCAGGTATCCTGGCGGAAGTCACGGGTACGACGTCGTTCGGTAAGGACACGAAGGGCAAGCAGCGTCTCGTTATCACGGACCTCGAAGGCAATCAGCACGAGTTCCTGATCGCGAAGGAAAAGCAGGTGCTGGTCCACGACGGTCAGGTCGTCAACAAGGGCGAAATGATCGTGGACGGCCCGGCCGATCCGCACGACATCCTGCGTCTGCAGGGTATCGAAGCGCTGTCGCGTTACATCGTGGACGAAGTGCAGGACGTGTACCGTCTGCAGGGCGTGAAGATCAACGACAAGCACATCGAAGTGATCGTGCGTCAGATGCTGCGTCGTGTGCAGATCACCGACAACGGTGATACGCGCTTCATCCCGGGCGAGCAGGTCGAGCGTTCGGACATGCTGGACGAAAACGACAAGATGAACGCCGAGGACAAGCGCCCGGCAACGTACGAGAACGTGCTGCTCGGTATTACGAAGGCATCGCTCTCGACCGATTCGTTCATCTCGGCGGCATCGTTCCAGGAAACGACCCGCGTGCTGACCGAAGCGGCGATCATGGGCAAGCGCGACGATCTGCGTGGCCTGAAGGAAAACGTGATCGTCGGTCGTCTGATTCCGGCTGGTACGGGTCTCGCCTTCCACAAGGCGCGCCGTGCGAAGGAATCGTCGGATCGCGAGCGTTTCGACCAGATCGCAGCGGAAGAAGCGTTCGAGTTCGGTACGCCGGAAACCCCGGCCGCCGAGCAACCGCAACAGCCGCATACGACGGACGAGTAAGCGAGCGGCGGCGCAAGCCGCCTTTCGCCTCGGGCTCACATGCCCTCGCAAAAGCCGCCTGGTTTTCACCGGGCGGCTTTTTTATTTGGCGCTGGCGTTCTCCGCTTGAGCCTGCGGCCTCGTGCCGCAGTGCCGGCCCGCTCGCTGCGCACATCGGTGAGGCGTGCTAACGTAGCGCGCCAAGTCCGCCTGCGTGGGTCTTTTCGTACGATACCGGCGGCATTTATCTGAATCTGGAGGCGGTAATCATGTGGGTGGTCGGGGTCGGTCTCATCCTGAATCTGGTGGCGTGTGTCGCCAGCTTTTCGCAGCTACTGCATCACGTCAGCAATCAGTCCGCAGCGAACTTCTTTGCGACCTTCCTCGTGATGTGGGCATTCCTGATCATCGGTTTCATCATGCTGCTGGCGGGCCGGGTCAAGGGCGGCGCCGCGCTGCTTACGGTCGGCTCGCTGATGTTCGTCGGCGCCAACGTCGTGCTCTTCGGGGCGAGCGTATTCGCGATCGCCGCCGCGGTCGTGGCAGTCGTGACGATCGTCGGTGCGTTTCGGATTGCGCGCCGGCGGCTCGTTGCCTGACGAACCCGCTTCACCCTGGTTGTTCGCGTCCGCGATCTGCGTGCGCGACTTCCGCGATTTCTCCTGGCCGAATGGCCAATCTTCAAGGTAGCGGCGGTTAAGGCGCGTCCGGGTTGGTAAAATCCTGCCCACCGCCTTTGCTCCGCACGCTCACCGCCTTCATGTCCCGTTCCCTCGAAATCCTCAACGAAGTCTTCGGCTATCCCGTGTTTAGAGGGCAGCAAGCCGAAATCGTCGAGCACGTCGCAGGGGGCGGCGATTCGCTGGTGCTCATGCCGACCGGCGGCGGCAAATCGCTCTGCTACCAGATTCCCGCGCTCGTGCGGCACGAAGCCGGGCTCGGTGCCGGCATCGTCGTGTCGCCGCTCATCGCGCTCATGCAGGACCAGGTGGCCGCGCTCACAGAAGTGGGCGTACGCGCCGCTTATCTGAATTCGACGCTGAGCGGCGCCGAAGCGGCGGCTACCGAGCGGGCGCTGCGCGAAGGCGATCTCGACCTGCTTTACGTCGCACCCGAGCGCCTCATGACGGCGCGTTTTCTCGACTTGCTCGAGCGCACGCGCATCGGCCTCTTTGCGATCGACGAAGCGCACTGCGTCTCGCAATGGGGCCACGACTTCCGGCCCGAATATATCCAGCTCTCGGTGCTGCACGAGCGCTTTCCGAACGTGCCGCGCATCGCGCTCACGGCAACGGCCGACGCCATCACGCGCGACGAGATCGCGCATCGTCTCGCGCTCGACGACGCCCGTGTGTTCGTCTCGAGCTTCGACCGCCCGAACATCCGCTACCGCATTGTCGAAAAGGACAACGCGCGTTCGCAGTTGCTCGACTTCATCCGCGCGGAGCATACGCGCGCCGACGGCACCACGGATGCCGGCGTCGTGTATTGCCTCTCGCGCCGCAAGGTCGAGGAGACGGCCGAGTGGTTGAAAGGGCAGGGGTTGCGCGCGCTGCCGTACCACGCCGGCATGGAATTCGAGGTGCGCCAGAAGCACCAGGAAATGTTCCAGCGCGAGGAGGGTGTGGTCATGTGCGCCACCATCGCATTCGGCATGGGCATCGACAAACCGGACGTGCGTTTCGTCGCGCATCTGGATTTGCCCAAGAGCGTGGAAGGCTACTACCAGGAAACCGGCCGCGCGGGGCGCGACGGGCTGGCGGCCAACGCGTGGATGGCCTACGGTCTCGGCGACGTGGTGCAGCAGCGCAAGATGATCGACGAGTCCGAAGCCGACGAGCAGCACAAGCGTGTGCAGACGGGCAAGCTCGACGCACTGCTCGGCCTGTGCGAAGCGGCCACATGCCGGCGCGTGCGCCTGCTCGCGTACTTCGGCGAAGAGAGCAAGCCGTGCGGCAACTGCGATACCTGCCTCGAGCCGCCCGCCACGTGGGACGCCACGCGCGAGGCGCAAATGGCGCTCTCGTGCGTGTTCCGCGCGCAGCGCGCGAGCGGGTTCAATTTCGGCGCCGGCCACCTGATCGACATCCTGCGCGGCAATCGCAACGAGAAGATCCTGCAGCGCGGGCACGAGAAAATCTCCACCTTCGGCATCGGCTCCGCGCTTTCGGAACCGGAATGGCGCGCGATCTTCCGGCAATTGGTGGCGTTCGGTTATCTCACTGTCGACCACGACGGCTACGGCTCGCTCGTGCTCACCGAGGCGAGCAAGCCGGTGCTCAAGGGCGGGCAGAATGTCACGATGCGCCGTTACGTGAAGCCCACGCGTACGCGCACGTCGTCGAGCCGCACGAGTGAGCGCGCCGATCCGACCCTTGGCATGAGCCCGCGCCAGCGCTCGCGCTGGGAGCGCCTGCGCCTGTGGCGCACCGAAACCGCGAAGAGCGAGGGCGTGCCGGCCTATGTCATCTTCCACGACGCCACGCTGGCGGAAATCGCGCGCAACGGCCCGGAATCGGTGGACAAGCTGCGTGACATCCCGGGCATCGGGGCGCGCAAGCTCGAGCGCTTTGGCGAGGAGCTCGTCGAGGTCGTCGGCGACGAATAGGGCGCGGCGTTTCCCTTCCGGGTATTCCGGACGCCGCCGGACGCCGCCGGATGTCACGGCGCTGTCACTTCTTCCGTCGTCCGAAATGTTGCAAGCCATTGACTCGCTTGGCCTTTTCGGAATATCATGCTGGGTTCCGGTCTTTGGGATGTCCGTGCTCGTCAATTGATTTGACGAAAACTAACGTCAAGTAGCCAATTCCGGAGTTCTCGTAGGAGTTTAGATGCATGGTTTTCCGCTTTGCCCGGAAATAAATGCGTCGATTTTGTTCAATTTCAGGAATAAACAATGCCAACCATCAATCAACTGGTTCGCAAAGGCCGCGCTTCGGAAACTGCGAAAAGCAAGTCGCCGGCCCTGCAGGACTGCCCGCAGCGTCGCGGCGTGTGCACCCGTGTGTACACGACGACGCCGAAGAAGCCGAACTCGGCACTCCGTAAGGTCGCCAAGGTGCGCCTGACGAACGGCTTCGAAGTCATTTCGTACATCGGTGGTGAAGGCCACAACCTGCAGGAACACTCGGTCGTGCTGATCCGCGGCGGCCGTGTGAAGGACTTGCCGGGTGTGCGTTACCACATGGTTCGTGGCTCGCTGGATACCCAGGGCGTCAAGGATCGTAAGCAGGCTCGTTCGAAGTACGGCGCAAAGCGCGCGAAGGCTGCGAAGTAAGAGTCAAGCGTCGTCTGCGCTTTCGGGTGCCGGCGATAAAAGCGACAGGTGCCGGATTGGCCGGTGCTGTCGAGTAAGTGGTCACCCGACCAGGCTGGTAAGTCGTAATCGATGAATCGGGTTAGTTGGTGGCCGCGGAGCGCAACGGATTCAACCTGCGCTTCAACTGAAAAGTTAAAGGAAGAAACATGCCGCGTCGTCGCGAAGTCCCCAAGCGGGAAGTGTTGCCGGATCCGAAGTTCGGCAATGTTGATGTAGCCAAGTTCATGAACGTGCTGATGCTCTCCGGCAAGAAGTCGGTTGCCGAGCGTATCGTGTACGGCGCTTTCGAACAGATCCAGACCAAGGGTGGCAAGGACCCGCTGGAAGTGTTCACTGTCGCGCTCAACAACGTGAAGCCGGTGGTGGAAGTGAAGAGCCGCCGCGTTGGTGGTGCGAACTATCAGGTTCCGGTCGAAGTGCGCCCCTCGCGTCGTATGGCATTGGCGATGCGTTGGCTGCGTGAAGCCGCGAAGAAGCGCAGCGAGAAGTCGATGGCCCTGCGTCTGGCAGGTGAACTCTCCGAAGCGGCCGAAGGCCGTGGCGGCGCGATGAAGAAGCGCGACGAAGTTCACCGGATGGCAGAAGCGAACAAGGCGTTCTCGCACTTCCGCTTCTAAGAGAAAACCCCTACCGGGGTTTGCTCAAAAAACGGAAAAAATTCCGGGCGGGTGCGCTTATCGAGCGCCTCGCCCGTTTGTGTTCAGGCGCGTTGGGATCAACCCGGTCGGGATCGATCCGGCGCGCACCTCCCGATAGAGGATCAAAGTGGCTCGCAAGACTCCTATCGAGCGCTACCGTAACATCGGTATTAGCGCTCACATCGACGCCGGCAAGACGACGACGACCGAGCGCATTCTGTTTTACACCGGCGTGAACCACAAGATTGGTGAAGTTCACGACGGCGCCGCGACCATGGACTGGATGGAGCAGGAACAGGAACGTGGCATCACGATCACGTCCGCTGCTACGACCGCGTTCTGGAAGGGCATGGGCGGCAACTACCCCGAGCACCGCATCAACATCATCGACACCCCGGGCCACGTCGACTTCACGATTGAAGTCGAGCGCTCGATGCGCGTGCTCGACGGTGCGTGCATGGTCTACTGCGCAGTGGGCGGCGTGCAGCCGCAATCGGAAACGGTGTGGCGTCAGGCGAACAAGTACAAGGTTCCCCGTCTCGCGTTCGTCAACAAGATGGACCGTACCGGCGCGAACTTCTTCAAGGTCTACGACCAGCTGAAGACGCGTCTGAAAGCGAACCCGGTTCCGGTCGTGGTGCCGATCGGCGCTGAAGACACGTTCACTGGCGTGGTCGACCTGATCAAGATGAAGGCGATCATTTGGGATGAGGCCTCGCAAGGCACGAAGTTCGACTACGTCGACATCCCCGCAGAACTCGTTGACACGTGCAACGAGTGGCGCGAAAAGATGATCGAGTCGGCAGCTGAAGCCAGCGAAGAGCTGATGGAAAAGTACCTCGGCGGCGACGAGCTTTCGGAAGCCGAAGTCGTCAAGGCGCTGCGCGACCGTACGATCGCGTGCGAAATCCAGCCGATGCTGTGCGGCACCGCGTTCAAGAACAAGGGCGTGCAGCGCATGCTCGACGCCGTGATCGACTTCCTGCCGTCGCCGGTGGATATTCCCCCGGTCAAGGGCGAACTCGAAAACGGCGAAACGGCAGAGCGCCGTGCAGCCGACGACGAGAAGTTCTCGGCACTCGCATTCAAGATCATGACCGACCCGTTCGTTGGTCAGCTGATCTTCTTCCGCGCCTACTCGGGCATCGTCAACTCGGGCGACACGGTGCTGAACTCGACCAAGGGCAAGAAGGAGCGCCTTGGCCGTATTCTGCAGATGCACGCGAACAACCGCGAAGAAATCAAGGAAGTTCGTGCAGGCGACATCGCCGCAGCCGTTGGCCTGAAGGAAGCGACCACGGGTGACACGCTGTGCGACCCGCAAAACCCGATCATCCTGGAACGCATGGTGTTCCCGGAGCCGGTGATTTCGCAGGCCGTCGAGCCGAAGACCAAGCCTGACCAGGAAAAGATGGGCATCGCCCTGAACCGCCTGGCGCAGGAAGACCCGTCGTTCCGCGTCCAGACGGACGAGGAATCGGGCCAGACCATCATTTCGGGCATGGGCGAGCTCCACCTCGAAATTCTGGTCGACCGCATGAAGCGCGAATTCGGCGTGGAAGCGACCGTCGGCAAGCCGCAGGTTGCCTACCGCGAAACGATCCGCGCGACGGCGAAGGACGTGGACGGCAAGTTCGTCAAGCAGTCGGGCGGTCGCGGCCAGTACGGTCACGCGGTCATCACGCTCGAGCCGAACGAGCAAGGCAAGGGCTACGAGTTCCTGGACGAGATCAAGGGTGGTGTGATTCCGCGCGAATACATCCCCGCGGTCGACAAGGGTATCCAGGACACGCTGAAGGCAGGCGTGCTGGCGGGCTTCCCGGTCGTCGACGTCAAGGTTCACCTGACGTTCGGTTCGTACCACGACGTCGACTCGAACGAAAATGCGTTCCGCATGGCCGGTTCGATGGCGTTCAAGGAAGCCATGCGCAAGGCGCAGCCGGTCATCCTCGAACCGATGATGGCTGTGGAAGTCGAAACGCCGGAAGACTACATGGGCAACGTGATGGGCGACCTGTCGGGCCGTCGCGGTATCGTCCAGGGCATGGAAGACATGGTTGGCGGCGGCAAGATCGTTCGCGCCGAAGTGCCGCTGTCGGAAATGTTCGGCTACTCGACGTCGCTGCGCTCGCTGACGCAAGGTCGTGCAACGTACACGATGGAATTCAAGCACTACGCAGAAGCACCGCGTAACGTGGCCGACGCGATCATCAGCGCGAAGGCGAAGTAAGCATCGGCGCTCATTTGAGCACGCAGCGGACCCGGCATGGGCTGGGTCCGCGTAGCACAGTCACCGATTCACCACTTTTTTGAAAGAAGAGAAACATGGCAAAAGGTAAATTCGAACGGACCAAGCCGCACGTGAACGTGGGCACGATCGGTCACGTTGACCACGGCAAGACCACGCTGACGGCAGCGATCACGACGGTTCTGACCGCGAAGTTCGGCGGCGAGGCGAAGGCGTACGACCAGATCGACGCAGCGCCGGAAGAAAAGGCACGTGGTATTACCATCAACACCGCGCACGTCGAGTACGAAACGGCTAACCGCCACTACGCACACGTCGACTGCCCGGGCCACGCTGACTACGTGAAGAACATGATCACGGGCGCGGCACAGATGGACGGCGCCATCCTGGTGTGCT
>NZ_JAPMAL010000063.1:0-18725 GCF_026343935.1 Paraburkholderia sp. CNPSo 3076
GCGCCCACGCATAGGGCCAGGTGCTCATGTACTGGATCGAGGCCTCGGCTTCAATCGGGATCACCGAGACAATGGCGATCCAGTTTGCCCACGCGCTGATGAAGCCCACCAGTGCGCCGTGCGAGTAGCGGGCGTAGCGGACCATACCGCCCGACTCCGGGAACATCGCACCGAGTTCGGCATAGGTGAGCGCGATGGCCAGAATGACCACGGCGCCGATGATCCAGGCGCAAACGGCCGCCGGACCTGCAATTTTCGCCGCCTTCCACGCGCCGAACAGCCAGCCCGAACCGATGATTGACCCGAGGCCGGTGAACATCAGCGCGAACGGGCCGATGTTCCGTTGAATCGATTGCTTCACATTGTCTCCTACGTTATGGACAGCGCGAGCGAGCCATACCGGGAATACGGCATACCTGTACCGTACCGAGCCTGCATAACGCAGGTGGCCGGCCCTGAAAGCGCATGTCCTTGTTGTAATGCCCTGGTGATGCTGAGATGTAGAGGCAACCGCAATTGCTGCGGAGACGCGATGATGAAGTGGCCTGATGTGATCGTCTAATGCTGTGTCGGCATGGACATATGCAAACTTTGCATAAGGATGGGGCTACGCTGAGCGAAGATCATGGAGATTTCACCCTGTTGTCATCGCCGATTCTCACGCGCCTCTCTTTCGGTTGAATCGCAATGCATCGGACATGTCCGGATCCGACCTCGTCTCCCGTGTATCAGGCATTACCGTCCGATGGCATCGGACAACACCGGCCGATCTCCGAGGCATCAGGAAACGGGAAAGACGCCGCCCCACGGTCTCATCCCTTCGCACTGCACGAAGGCCTGAGGAATGTCTTCGGGCGCAAGGGGCATGACAAAGTTCACATCACCCTCCATACCTGCGCGTAACATCGCTGGTGCGCGCCGTCAGCACGGCTCTCGCGATCTCTTTCTACTTCTGGAGGTTCTGTATGAGCATTTTTGGCGAAATTGTCAGCAAGCTGTTCGGCAAGGCGAAACCGGATCAGCCGCCGCCCGCGACCGAGCCTGCACCGGATCCAACAACGGCACAGGCCGCCGCTCCGGACACACCGCCGCCCGCTGCACCGCTGGCCGATATTGACGTCGCCGCGGTCATGGATCAGCTCGTGAGTGAAAGCGGGCAAACACTCAACTGGCGCACGTCCATCGTCGACACGATGAAGGCGTTGGGCGTCGACAGTAGCCTGGAGCACCGCAAGCAACTGGCACAGGAACTGAAGTACGACGGCGATATGGACGACTCCGCAAGCATGAATGTGTGGCTGCACAAACAGCTCATGCGGGCGCTCGCCGCAAACGGCGGAAAGCTGCCGTCCGATCTGGCGACCTGAGCCCCTGTCCCCTGAGGAGACGGTCAGCAAATGCCGTCTCCTGCCTGATCGGCCATTGGCGCCTTTCGGGCCCAAAGCCGCCGCATGCGAACCGCGCGATGCACCGGCGCGTGACATCGTTCGTGCAGTGCTGACGCCGGAACATCGCGTAAATGTTCAAGTAGATCAGTCCACACTATTGCTTCGGTTAGAGGGGCGCGCGGGCGCCCAACCCGAATGCATTCTGCGGACAACGCCCCTTCTGCTACTCCAGCGCCGGATGGGATATTACTCGACGGCAGTCGTCTGGCCGCCCTCGCGGCGGCGCTGGCGTCCTTTCAGGAGAGTGGCGAACGCAGCCGCGGGTAGCGGCCGGCCGAGCAGGAAGCCCTGCACTTCATCGCACCCCAGCGACCGGAGATGCTCGAGCTGGGACGTAGTCTCCACGCCCTCGGCCACCACTTCCATCTTCAGCGAATGCGCCAGAGCAATGATTGCCGAGACGATTGCGCTGCCTTCCTCGCCGTGTGCGTCAAGCCCGTTTGTGAAAAAGCGGTCAATCTTCAGTTGCTTCGCCCGAAAGCGCTGCAGGTACGCAAGGCTCGAGTAGCCCGTGCCAAAATCGTCGATCTCCACTTCGAAGCCGCTTGCCTGGAATTCGTGGATCATCGTCGTCGTGCGTGCTGCATCCTGCATTGCCACCGTTTCGGTGATCTCGAATATAAGCTGGCCAGGTTCCAGCTGTTCGGCGTGAACGACATGGATTGAGCGTATGACGACAATATTTTCAGGAAATCCTGACCCCCCATCGCGTGTTGTCAATGGGTAGACTTTGGTCACCGAACGACGCCGCGAGAGTGCTCGTCAGGTCTGAAAGTCCGACTGGCGTGCCTGGTCGAGATCGGTAATTTTCCTGGCAACTGGTACTTCTGCCAGGGAAGTCCTTCGCGCGTCATGCCCACCCGCATGGCGCGCCTTTTCCCGTCCTGCAACTCCCCTAACGTCGCCGGGCGCTTTGAGGGAATGGCGGCGACGAAAGTTTCATCGCGCCAAGTCGTTCGGCCTCGAACTGTCGAAGCCATCCTGGCAATCGGCTATCAACTGCCTGCCAGCCTTCAACGGCTCGAGATAATATCTGCCAAACATTCAGTATTACCAATAATTTTCCTGGCCACATCATACCGGTCAAATCCGACATGAAGCTAGATGACCCTCCCGCACCCGCTCCGTGTGTGCATGGAGGCATTGACGGACCGGGACGCCGAGGAACCCGGCATTCCGAGCGCCCCTAAACCCATACAACGCGTCCGACAGAGCGGTACCTGCGCGGGCGTGGCCCGACAGATTCGCGCCGGCGCAGGTGAACGGCGCCTGGAATGACCGCCCCCCCGGCCTCAGGCGGTCACCTGGTTACGAATCAGGAACCGGTCACGGTTCCTGGCGTCCCTGATCCAGTTCGGCGCGCGCCCTCTGCCGGACCAGGTGGCACCGCTCGCCGGATCGCGATATTTCGCGGTAGACGCACCACGCGAGAGTCTGGGTCTGCCGCGACCACGCCCAAAAATATCCTGCGGCGTGTATCCGTAAGCGGCCACCTTTGCACGGATATTCGGGATAAAAGGCTGCCCGCGTCGACGACCGACGCGTTCTTCGTGTCAGACCGAGGGAGGCCAGTGAACTATCGTCAGATCGCATATGCCTTTGCCCGTCTTCGAGCGCAGCTCGGATGGCAGGCGCGAGGAGGTCACCCGCACCCGCGCATCCACGATCTGAGGCACAGCTTTATCTGCCGCCGTCTTGTCGGCTGGTATCAGGAAGGGATCGATGTCGGTAATGCGATGCTTGCGCTTTCCACCTATGTCGGACATACCCAGGTCACCGACACGTTCTGGTATGTAACGGCAATACCTGAGCTGATGACCATCGCAGGCGATCGCTTCCAGCACTTCGTTCAAGCTTGACCTGAACTCATTACCGACGTTTGCGCAATTGCTGCAGCAGTTCTTTATGGAGCGCCTGATACAGCAGCGTAACGCCAGCCCGCGAACGGTGGCGGCTTACCGCGACACCATGAGGCTGCTTCTCCAATTCACCGAACATCGATTGCATCGGAAACCTGAACGCCTGGAACTCAGCGATATTGATGCACCACTGGTTCTCGACTTCCTCAATCATCTCGAAGTGGTTCGCCAAAACAGCATCCGCATCCGCAGCCGCAACCTCCGGCTTGCCGCCATTCGTTCGTTTCTGCACTATGCTGCGTCCCGAACACCAGAATCGCTCGGCACGATTCAACAGGTGCTCGCGATTCCGATGAAGCGTTACGAGCGCCCGCTGGTCCGCTTCCTCTCCCGAGAAGAAATATGCGCCTTGCTCGACGCACCCAACCCCAACACATGGTGCGGCCAGCGCGATCGCGTGATGTTGGCGACCCTCTATAACACCGGCGCTCGGGTATCCGAACTCATCGGCATACGCGTCGGCGACGTCGATCTGGATCGAAGCCCTTCTGTTCGACTTCACGGTAAGGGTCGCAAAGAACGTGTGGTCCCGCTCTGGCGCAGCACCGCAAGCCAGATCCGCCTCTGGCTTCGGCAAATTGGCGCTTCACCCGGACAGTGGCTCTTTCCAAATCGCTCAGGCGGACCCACTTGCCAGCGGTGTCTTGCGCCCTCGCATGACGGAGGATGGCGAATGCATCCTGCGGACCCTCACCCGAATTCACTGAAACGCCGGTCCGTCCGAGCCCCCATGCGAAAGTGGCGTGGCCCTGGCTGTCCTCTCAGGTCCCTGAGCCGCCTCGCGGCTTTCCGAAATGGCCTTGAGGAGATCGCCATGTCTCGCGAGTCCAAACGGGTCAAGCCCTTGCTCTACGAGGAATGCTCGGTTTCAAAGAGACTGCGGCACCCGCAGTCTGGGAAGCCGTTCTGTCTGGTCGATGGGGGGATCCTTTCTATAACTAAAATCTCATCCGGACCCCTATTTGCACCGGAACCCAATCACCTCGGCGGCTTTCCGCTGCGGGAAGCTGTGGCCGCCGTCGCCGCCCGGCAGCCGGATGGGTTCGGTGATGCCGGACCAGCGCCGCGATTTGCTGGCGCACGACCTGAGCGGGGGCGTCGAAGGTAGCTACTGTCGATATATCGACCGAACGGCAACATCATGCAATCCGCAATATGTGGATCAGCACCAGACTCATCATCGCCAACGCGAGTATAGAAAGAACCACCGCCGACGTGACGCGCGGCCCCGCCTTTGCGACGGTACGCAGATCGGTACCTAAACCCAAGGCAGCCATTGAAACGACAGTGAGCGCGTTGCCTAACTGGCTTGCCGGCGGCAACAGCGGCATCGGAATCAGCCCCGTCGCCCGTGCCGCGCACAGGAGAATGAAGCCAACGATGAACCATGGCACCAGCTTCGTCAGACGAACCATATCGGGCCGCGTCGTCGCGTTGTCGCTCGGCTCTGACGTTCCTGTTTTCGCATCACGCCCAGGTGCAAGCGTAGACAGGAACAGCATCACCGGTCCGAGCATGAGCACACGCACCAGTTTGACCAGCGTGCCAATGTGCACACTGACGGTTGAAACGGGTACGGTCGCGGCAAGCACCTGTGGCACCGCATAGACGGTCATACCTGCCAATGTCCCATACTGCACGGCGTTCAGATGAAGTACCGTGGACAGCAGCGGCAAGCCAAGCACAACTGCAACGCCAAGCACCGCTGTGAAGGCGATCGACGCAGCAACATCGTCACGGCTCGCGCCAATCAAGGGCGCAACCGCTGCGATGGCCGAATTTCCACAGATTGAATTTCCGCACGCGATCAGCAGCGCCATGCGCCGTGGCAACTTCAGTGCGCGTCCGATTCCGTAGCTCACAAGGATGGCCGCGATGACGATCGCAACGATGCCCGACAGCAAGTTGACGCCGGCCCCTTGCAATGCGGCGGCCGTAAAAGATGCACCGAGCAGCATGACGGAGATTTCCAGCAAGGTTTTAGCGCTGAACGTAATCCCGCCTGTCCAACGCTCACCTGGCGTCCATATGATACGGACCTGCGCGCCAACGAGGATCGCTAGCACGAGTGATTCAAGCCATACATGACCGAATAGACGCGCTTGCAGTGTTTGCAGCAGCCATGCGATCAGGCACACTCCGATACATAGTGCGACGCCGGGAATCAGTCCAATAAGGTAACCAGGCTCAACGGGATTCTTGCTTCGGGATATTGGGCGATTCGGGGAAGGCGATGACATGTCGACACCAGTCGGTTAAACGGAGCGACTAGGCTATGCATCGTTCGGCATTCTGAAAAATATAAAATAGGCATCGGCGCTCTGACTTTGAGTTATGCCCAACTCGTTTCCAGAATCTGGCAGCCCCTTCAAGGTGATCGTTTCCCGCAGGAAACAGTGTTGCTCTTGCGAGATCCTTTAATGGCAAATGGAACGCCACTACTATCGTGACCATCGCGTGCTAAACCATTGGTCATTGGATCTCGGACCATGAATCTGCCACAGCAATTTTCGCGGGCCGTCGCCAATGAATTTCACTCATCTGTTTGCGTTCTACGAAGTTGCCCGTGCAGGCAGCTTGAGCGGCGGCGCTCTGCGCCTGCGGGTGAGCCAGCCCGCCGTTAGCCGCGAGGTCAAGGAACTGGAGGAGCGTCTCGGTGTTCTGCTGTTCGACAGGCTGCCCCGAGGCGTGGCTCTCACCTATGCAGGAAAACTGTTATTCGGTTACGCGGAACGGATATTCACCCTCGCCGAGGCGGCCCGATCCGAATTGAAGGAAGTCGCCGGTCTGAGCTCAGGACATCTGACAATAGGCGCGAGCGCAACACTCGGTGTCTATCTCGTGCCGAAGATGATCGCCGAATTCACCACGCTTTATCCGAAGGTCAGCATCGAACTGACTGTGACCAACACTCACGAAGTCGTAAACGGCCTGGGTAACGGCAACTTCACGCTAGGTTTCATCGAGGGTCCATACAACGAAGCACACCTGTATGCGCAATATATTGGCTCCGACGAAATCGTACTCGCAGCCGCACCGGGATATCGGCAAGGCAACGGGCGACTGTTCGCGCGCGAACTTGCAGCACAGATGGTGATCCTGCGCGAACCGGGTTCGGGTACGCGAGCGGTAGTCGAATGCGCGTATCAGCGCGCCGGGCTCGAGATGATACCTTCGATGTCCGTGAGCGACACCGAGGCCATCAAGCGCATGCTGGTTGCGCAACAGACCATGGCCTACGTGTCCTCGCTCAGTATCGGTGAGGAAATCGCTCGTGGCGAACTCCGAACACTGGAGGTGGCCGACATGCGAATCGAGCGCGCGCTGCATCTGGTCTGGCTCAAGGGGCGTTCGCTTTCGCCTTGCAGTCAGGCTTTCTTCGAACTCGCCCTCGAGCATACGGCGCATGCGGAAGGCCATTCCCCCGTCACGCTGAACGTCGCGCACCTGCACCGGCGCGCCGACGTTTCCCACGGCCTGCTCGCTCCCGGAATGCCCGCGCATCTTCCGCAAACGCCGCAACCAGATAGTCCATGATGCGGTGCCGCTTGCGCGGTACATGACGATCTCTGTGATAAGCCTCACATACTCGGTGCCCAGCACATCCGACGTGCCAACACGGACCACGCCACTCCGCAACGTATCGGCGCCTCCCGCGCGCTGCTCAAGTTCCAGCGCACTGCTCTCCATCTGCGTCGCGACGTCGATCAGTGCACGGGCTGCGTCTGTCGGCAAATAGCCGCGGGGCGTGCGCAGAAACGGGCCGCGGACGTCCCATTGCGGCGCCTCGGTCGTCCGGAGGAGCTCGGCGCGCTGGTCGCGTTTCTGGCGTCTCCCCGCGCGGGCTATATCAACGGCGCAACGATCCAGGTCGACGGTGGCCTCGGCAACGGCATTCCATGATCCGCGAGGGTGGCGCGCGTCGGCGCGCGGCGCCGTTTCGCCCAGCATTCCGAAAGACGAGAATCGCCCTGAAAGCGGTCTAAAATTGATTCATTGTCTCAGTACGGAAACGATTGCCATGATCGACCTCAATGATCTGTACTACTTTTCGGTCGTGGTCGAGAAACGCGGCTTTTCCGCTGCGGCCGATGCAATCGGGATTCCCAAGGGCACCCTTAGCAAACGCCTGCAGGCATTGGAGCGGGCACTGGGGCTGCGCCTCGCGAACCGCACGACGCGCAAATTCTCGCTCACCGAGGCCGGCGTGGACTTCCATGCGCACTGCCTGCGCGTAATGAACGAGGTACGCAATGCCGAGCAGGCCGCACAGGCGCGCCTGACGGAGCCCGTCGGACGCGTACGCATTACGTGTGCGGCTGGCATCGTCCGCATGGCGCTCGATAGCGTGCTGCCGCCGTTTCTCGCCGTGCATCCGAAAATCGACATCGATCTGATGACCTCCAGCCGCTATGTCGACATCGTTGAAGAAGGGTATGACATTGCGCTGCGCAGCCATACCGAGCCGCTACAAAATTCGTCGCTGATCGCACGGCCCGTCGGGCAAACGCGCGTAGTGCTCGTCGCGAGCCCCACGCTCTTTGCGAATGGACTGCCCTGCGGGCCGGATGAGCTGGACGGTGTGGCCGGCATGCAGCTGGCGCGTCGCGATACCGGCTGCACGTGGTTGCTGCATGCATCGGATGGGCGCACCGCGACCGTTTCCTACCATCCGAGGATTCGCTGCAACGACGCGCCGTTCGCGAAGTTCGCCGCCCAGGCGGGTCTAGGCGTCGCCGCCCTGCCCTCGCCGATGTGCGAGGCCGAACTCGCAGACGGGCGGCTCGTGCGTGTCCTGCCCGACTGGCATATTCCACGCGGCACGTTAAGTATCGTCTTTCCCTCGCAACGCGGCATGACGCAAGCGATGCGCGCGACCGTCGACTATCTCGCCGAAGCGTTGCCCGCCTTGATGAACGACTGACACCCTTCGCGAACAGCCTTCATACGAGCGCATGAAAAAAGGCGCAGGCCGCGATTGCGTCGCCGTCCTATCGTTTCCATGCGGAAACAGTTTTACTCCTCGAGCCGTCTTTTTCATCGTTTCCCTGCTGTCTACGATGATGCTCTTCAAGGAGCAATCAGATGGCAAATACGTTGTCCCGTGCCGAGCGGCGTATCGCTCAACGTGCGCGGTCGCTGAACAGTTCGCCGATTCGCGAAATTCTCAAGCTTACCGAACGCCCCCACATGATCTCGTTTGCGGGTGGCGTTCCATCGCCCGCCTCCTTTCCGCTCGCCGCGCTGCGCGATGCGTCCGCTCGGGCGACACATGCTTCCGGTGCCGACACCTTCCAGTACAGCGCGACGGAAGGCTATGCGCCATTGCGCGAATGGATCGCGCGCGAGCACTCGACGAGCCAGCATCCTGTCGCGCCGTCAAACGTGCTGATCACGAGCGGCTCCCAGCAGGCGTTCGACCTCATCGGCAAGGTGCTCGTCGATCCGCAAAGCGCAGTGCTCGTGGAGCGTCCGACGTATCTCGGCGCGTTGCAGTCACTGTCGTTATACGAACCCGAATTCGTGAGCGTGCAGACGGACGAACATGGCATCGTGTCGAAAGCGCTCGAAAACATCGAACCCGAACGTGCCGCGCTGTTGTTTCTGCAGCCGAATTTCCAGAACCCCACGGGTGCACGTCTGTCGTTCCAGCGTCGCAGGAAGATCGCGGAGATTGCGCGGCGCACGGGGCTCATCGTCGTCGAGGACGATCCCTATGCCGCGCTCGCGTTCGACGGCGGACAGTTGCCGTCCATCCATTCGATGGCGCCCGATAACGTTATTTACCTGGGCTCCTTTTCAAAGGCCCTCGCGCCTGGATTGCGGGTCGGCTACATGATCGTGCCGGGCGCGCTCCAGCAAAAGTTCGTGCAGGTCAAGCAGGCGGCCGATCTGCATAGCTCGACGCTTTCGCAACACATCGTCTACGAGACCGTGCGCGACGGCTTTCTCGAATCACATGCGCCGCGCCTTGCCAGCTTCTATCGCAAGCAATGCGAAGCGATGCTAGCTGCGCTCGGCCGGCATATGCCGGAAGGCGTGCGCTGGAATGTGCCTGAAGGCGGCATGTTCATCTGGCTCGCGCTGCCACCCGACATCGACAGCGCGGCGTTACTCCAGGACGCGCTTGCCGTCAACGTCGCATTCGTCCCCGGCGCGCCGTTCTTTGCGCACGAGCCGCTCCACCACTTCCTGCGCCTGTCCTTCGCGACCGTATCGCCGCAGCAGATCGATCGCGGCATCGAACGGCTGGCTAAGCTCATCAATGCGTACTCGCGTGCGTTCACCCCCCTTCTCGAACTGGATCTCGACCGATGACAACCCGGCTGACTCTTCTGTTGCTTGCCTCGCCAATCGTCGCCGCACTCTGCGTGCCCTTCTACAACCGCGTCACGCCAACGCTCGATGGCTGGCCATTCTTCTACTGGTGGCAAACGGGCTGCGTCCTCGCGGGCGCGCTGCTGACGGGCGCGGCTGGCCTGCTCGACGCGCGCGCCGTGCGCAAGGCCGCAGCGCGATCGCAAGAAGGTGCCGCATGAACGTAATGTCCATAGGTATCTTTGTTGCACTCTTTGCGCTGGTGAGCGCGCTCGGCATGGCGGCGGCACGCTGGCGGCGCGGCGATCTCAGCGCCATTCACGAATGGGGACTCGCCGGTCGGCGCTTCGGCACCGTGATGAGCTGGTTCCTGATCGGCGGAGACCTTTACACCGCGTATACCTTCGTCGCCGTGCCGGCGCTCGTCTTCGCTGCGGGCGCGACGGGCTTCTTTGCGGTCCCGTACATCATCATCACGTTTCCGCTCGGCTTTCTCGTCTTGCCGCGCCTGTGGCGCGTTGCGCGCAAGCATGGTCACGTGACCCTCGCCGACTATATCGAACAGCGCTTTGGCAGCCGCCCACTTGCGCTCGCGATAGCGTTGACAGGCATTCTCGCGACCATGCCGTATATCGCGTTGCAACTGGTCGGCATTCGGGTCACGCTCGGCGCGCTCGGTTTTCCGACGCATGGCTGGCTCGGCGAAGCGCCGCTTTTCGTCGCGTTCGGCGTGCTCGCGGTCTATACGTGGTCGAGCGGATTACGGGCGCCCGCGATGATCGCTGTCGTCAAGGACTTGCTGATCTACGCGACGATCATCGGGGCACTGATCGTGATCCCGGCGCGGCTTGGCGGCTTCGGTCACATGTTTGCGGCGTTGCCGCCAGCGAAGCTGCTGCTGAAAGCGCCGGACGCCACGAGCCTCAACGCCTACTCGTCGTATGCGACACTCGCGCTCGGCTCAGCACTTGCGTTGCTGCTTTATCCGCATTCGATGACGGCAACACTCTCCGCCTCATCCGACCGCGTGATCAGCCGCAACATGGCCTTGCTCCCCGCGTATTCGCTGCTGCTCGCCTTCGTCGCACTGCTTGGTGTGATGGCGCTCGCTGCGGGTGTCGGCGCGATGCCCGAGTACGCGGATCAGTTCCGGCAGTACGGCCCGAACTTCGCGGTGTTCGCACTTTTCCTGCACTACTTCCCTTCGTGGTTCGTCGGCATCGCGTTCGCCGCGATCGGCATCGGCGCGCTGGTGCCCGCCGCGATCATGTCGATTGCCGCGGCCAATCTGTTCACGCGCAACGTGTGGCGGCCGTATTTCGCGCCGTATTGCAGCGCAGCGCGCGAGACCCGGGTGGCAAAGCAGGTCTCGCTGTTCGTCAAGTTCGGGGCGTTGGGTTTCGTGCTGTTCGTGCCCGTGCAGTTCGCGATTCAGTTGCAGTTACTCGGGGGCGTGTGGATTACGCAGACCTTGCCTGCCGTCGTGCTAGGTCTCTTCGTGCCCGCCGTGCGCGCACGCAGTCTGATGGCAGGCTGGATAGCCGGGCTGGGCACAGGAACGTGGATGATTGCCGGGAACGGCTTCAAGACCGCGATTTACACGATTCATGTCGGCGCGCTCGCGATGCCTGTTTATGCCGCTGTGATCGCGTTGCTTGCCAACTTCGTCGTCGTCCTCGCGTCGTCGTTCCTTTTCATGAAACCGCAGGAAAAGGGAGTAGAAGGTGACCTCCAGAGCTGATAACACCAACGATACGCTCGCGGGCATCGACATCGATACCCTGATGTCGCACCTCGCGTGTCCTAAGGCCGAGACCGGCCTCGCGGTTGGCGACATGATGGAGCGCGTCAACGCCGCGTTGATCGACGCAGCCTTCACCAGGCTCGATCTGCGAGCGGACGAACGCATCGTCGAGATCGGGCCAGGCAACGGCGGCCATATCGAATCCGTGCTGACGCGTGCACCGCGGCTCACGCTCGTCGGCATTGACATATCACCGACGATGACAACCGCAGCTCGTGAACGCAACGCCATGTTGCTCGCAAGCGGACGCATCGCGCTCACGACGGCGGACGTCGCCAGCATTCCCTACGGGAACGCCTCCTTCGACAAGGCCATCGCGATCAACAGCGTCTACTTCTGGCCGGACCTGCTGGCGGCCCTTCGGGAAGTCCGCCGGGTGCTGCGCGACGAAGGGCAACTGGTGATCGCAGCGATGACACCCGAAGCGGCGCTATCGATCCCGTTCAGCCGCCACGGCTTTCGCGTCTATGGACCCACCGCTTTTCGCGAAGCCTGCTTCGAAGCCGGCTTCGATCACGTGCAGATCGAACGCTATGTCGATCACGGGTCAGCGGCGCCCGCCCCCGCCGCGCAACGCACGTTCTTTCTCGTGCGCGCTTCGTGCATGTAGCAAATCACGTTTCAGGAGTGTTATGTTTCCCCACGTTCAATCCTTTCATGATGCAGTCACGGGCACTGTCAGTCACATCGTTTATGCGGGCGCTGGTTCGACTTGTGCGGTGATCGACCCAGTGCTGGACTACGATGCGGCGTCAGGGCGCGCATCGACTGCGTCGCTCGATCACATCCTCGCGTTTATCGGTGCCCAGCAACTGGTCGTCGGATGGATTCTCGAAACGCATACACATGCGGATCATCTATCGGGCGCAGTTGAACTGAAACGGCGCATGGGCGGCGCCATCGCTACGAGCGCGCGTGTCGCCGACGTGCGCTCGCTGTTCTCGACGACGTTCGATCTCGCCGATGACCACGGCTTTGATTGTCTATTCGGCCCCGAGGAAGAATTCACGATCGGCACAATGACGGCGCGTGCAATTCCGACACCTGGACACACGCCCGCAGACACGGCCTATTTGGTTGGCGATGCGCTGTTCGTCGGCGATACGCTGTTCATGCCCGACTTGGGCACGGCACGCTGCGATTTCCCGGGTGGCGATGCGCAAACGCTCTACGCGTCGGTCCGGCGGCTCCTGGCACTGCCCGAATCGACTCGCGTATTTGTCTGTCACGACTACCCGCCTGCGGGGCGTGACGTCCGCTTCTCGACGACGATTGCCGAACAACGGCAACACAATATTCATGTGCGCGACGGCATTGGCGAAAGCGAATTCGTTGCAATGCGAACCACGCGCGATCTCACGTTGAAGGTGCCCGCGCTGCTGTTTCCCGCGATGCAGGTGAATCTGCGCGGCGGACGGCTGCCGGCTTCCGACCGAAATGGCCGCCGCTATATGCGGATTCCGATCGACGAGGCGCATTTCGTCGAGGATCTTTCGTGATCGCCGCGCTGTGCCGGTTGCTTCGGCGCGCTGCCGCTGACTGCGGCAACGCGTCTTGCACCGCCCTGGAAGCGCCGAGCTGCACAGCCATCGGCGGAGATGCGCCCTCGCCATCGACGGACGACAGCGCCAACCCGACCGCGCTGGTCGACGAGGAAGTCGAACTCATGCGCTATCTGCTGCTGTCGATGGCTGCTGCCTACTGAACACGGCATCGCTGTTCGTTGCCGTGAACGTTCAACGCTGTGACGTGAAACCCCACCGCCTCACTGCGGTGGGTGCATCGTCGTCAGGCACCACTTTGACGGCCTTCGAAATGAGAAAACGAACAGGATTCAACGCGACACCCAGTTCGCGCAAGCGCGATGCTGGATCAATCGCCATACGCTATCTGCCTGCGATCCTGTTTCTATTGCTTTTGGCCGTGAATGCGTTCGTCCTTGGCATCGTGGGATAGGCGCACACCTTTTCCAGCACGACTGCCTTTGAGCAACATGAAAATCGACTGCCCTGGTCGACTACCGCCTGATGTGGTCGGCTGTAGCCGGCGGCGGATTCAACCGGTCGATGCAACGATTTGGTTAAATCGCTCAACTGGCGAACTGTCGGGAAATCGCGTCCACGAGAATCCGCACACGCGCGGTGCGATGAAGATCACCATGTGTCCCGAGCCATACGTCGTAAGCCGCCGTGAGGTCCGGCAGCACGCGCACGAGACCCGCTGCCGCGTCGCCGATATAGGTGGGTAACTCACCGATGCCGGCCCCCGCCTGCAACGCCGAAACGAGCGCAAGAATCGAATTCACCTGCAGGCCGGGCGCACGCATTTTCGCCCGCGCCGGATAGAGCGGCGGGAACCAGCGAATCTTGCCGCCCCCCACCAGCGTGACAAGCTCGTGCGCGAGCACGTCGCTCATATCGGCGAGTGGCGGATGTTCTGCCAGATAGCCTTTGCTCGCATAGAGCGCGGTTGTCAGCCCCGGCAGGCGGCGCACGATCGTCGCGGACTCCACGGGCCGCACGTTGCGCACGACAATATCGCTCTCACGCTGCGACAGGTTTGAAAACGCTGACGCGATATCCACTTCGATCCGGATAGCCGGATATGCTCGCCGTACCGATGCGACCGCCGGCAGCACAAAGCCGGTTCCAAGCACATCGGATGTGCCGATGCGCACTATCCCGCTCAACGAAGCGTCCGTGCCACCCGCGTGACGCTCGATCTCGAGCGCACAAGCCTCCATGCGCGTGGCAAGCTCGAGCAGTCCGTCTGCGACTTCCGTGGGTACGTAACCGCGTGGCGTTCGCAGAAACAGTTTTGCCTTGAGGTCGTGTTCGAGCGCCGCGAGCTGGCGACTCACCGTCGGCGAATTGCTAGCGAGCTCGCGCGACGCACCCGCCAGGGTGCGATGCCGGTACACGGCAAGAAAAAATCGCAGTTGATTCCAGTCCATACAAACTCGCCAAGTCTTGTGGTTCCCGACAGCTTATCCTGATCGTTTCATATTTGTAATGGACGATTACAGCATCCTTCATTTATGTTCCACAGGTTCATACCTAGACTTTGTCCCTGTCAACCTTGCAGGAGACGTGTCATGAACCTCAATCTGGCTGGAAAAACTGCGCTCGTGCTCGGCGCGTCGCGTGGTCTGGGCCTCGCGAGTGCGATCGAACTTGGACGCGAAGGCGTGAACGTGATGATCGGTTCGCCTGGTAACGAGCGTCATGAGCGGGCGCTGTACCAACTGCGCGAAGCAGGCGTGACGAACGCGGAGGCACTGACTATCGACGTTCGCAACGCCGCTCACGCGCAGCATGCAATCGACGACACTGTCGCCCGTTTCGCGTCTCTCGATATTCTCGTGAACAATGCCGGCGGCCCCCCGTTCGGAGCGTTCGACGCATTCGACGACGACGCATGGCAAAACGCCTTCGAACTGAGCTTTCTTTCCGTCGCGCGCTTTACCCGGCTTGCGCTGCCGCATCTGCGCCGCACCGGTGAAGGGCGTGTGATCAACATCATCAGCTATTCGGTGCGTCATGCCGTTCAAGGCTCGATTCTCTCGACAAGCATGCGCATGGGCGTGGTCGGTCTGGCGAAATTGCTCTCACGCGAGGCAGGCGATTACGGCATCACGGTCAACAACGTCGCGGCCGGAATGATCCTGACGGACCGGATTCGCGAATCGGCCCTGAAAGACAAGTTCGACGAGGGAAAAAGCGAGCAGCAAGGCCTCGCCGAACTGACCGACGAAGTGCCGCTCAAGCGCCTCGGGCGACCGGAAGAACTTGGCGCGCTGGTCGCGTTTCTGGCCTCCGGACGTGCCAGCTATATCAACGGCACGACCGTTCAGGTGGACGGCGGCCTCGGGCGGGCGCTGCTCTGATGGGAGGCACGGAAGCCAACCCTCTCAGCGGAACGGCTTGCTTTGTCCAGCTTCTTTTATTGAGGTACCAGATGGCATTTCATACGTGGCTTATCTTTCTCCTGACTTCGGTCGGCATGTCTCTCTCACCGGGTCCGAACGGGCTTCTCGCGATGACGCATGGCGCGATGTACGGGACCCGAAAAACCTTGTTCACCATCGCGGGCGCGCTGTTGGGCTTTGCCGCTGTTATTGCGCTGTGCATGTTCGGCATTGGAGCGCTTGTGAGGGCTTCGGTGCTCTGGCTCACAGTGATCAAGCTGATTGGCGGAGCCTATCTGATCTGGCTCGGCGTGCGCGTGTGGCGCTCCCCGCCGACAACGGTTGAAATGAGCGAAGTACCGGCAGTCGCCAGCGGCTGGTCGCTGTTTCGACTCGGCCTTCTGTCGTCTGCGACCAATCCCAAGGGTTTGCTGTTCTTCAGCGCACTGCTGCCGCAATTTATTGACCCGCAGCGCAATCTCGTTTCGCAGTATGCGGCAGTGGCCCTGACCTTCATGGCGACGGAGTTCATTACGGAATATGCACTGGCGAGCGCTGCGAACCGGATTCGACCTTGGCTCGGACGCGTTGGACGACCTTTCAATCGGGTATGCGGGAGTCTCTTCGTCGCGATTGGCACCATGTTGCCGATGCATTTTTGAAGCCACCTTATTGGCGGAATCTTCGGTGTCGAGTCAAAACGTTCTGTCTGATACCCGCAACGTAGATGCCGTGGCAAGCCGCAAACCCGAATCATGATGACTGTGCCTGCCTTTTTCAGTGTTATCAAACACTAGTACAACATCCCGTAAATACGGTGAATAAATAACTGCCTCGGTTATCATATCTGGATGAGCCGAGGCCGGCATGCAACGCCAGTGAAACTGGTAAAAAAAGAACGACAGGAACTGCTATCGCTGATTGAGCGGAAGACGGCTGCGCAGCGAGATGTGATGCGCGCGCGTATCGCCTTGTGGGCCCACGAGGGGCACTCCAATACGGTGATCGCACGGGAACTGGGTGTCTCGGTGCAAACGGTCTGCCTGTGGCGCAAGCGCATTGCCCGGCAAGGCGTCCAGGGTATTCGGGAGGGCGAGCGCAGTGGCCGTCCGCCGCGCATCACGCACGAAGCGCGACTGCAGTTGATTGCGCTGGCGTATGAAGCGCAGGAACCTGAGGGACGGGTCACGCCGACACTCGACGAGATTGCGGCGCGTGCCGTGGAGCGCGGCGTCGTCGAGCACATCAGCCGCAGTCACGTGCAGCGCATTCTGCAGGCCGGCGACGTACGCCCGCACCGGGTCCAGCAATGGCTGCACAGTCCAGACCCGGCCTTTCGCGAGAAGGTCAACGTGATTTGCAAGCTGTATCGTAAGGCGCCGCGAAACGCGGTCGTGCTCAGCATCGACGGGAAAACCGGCATTCAGGCCATTGAGCGCAAGCACCCGGGTCGGGCGCCCGCACCAGGGCGGCTGCGCCGCCGTGAATTTGAATATATCCGGCACGGCACCCAGGCGTTGATTGCCGCGCTTGATGTGCATACCGGAACGGTGCTGGCCGAGTGCCGCGAGCGGCGCACCCAGGACGATCTGGTAGCCTTCATGGAACACGTGGCAGCAGCGTACCTGGACCAACAGGTGCACGTGGTTTGGGACAACCTGAACACGCATCGCGCCCAGGCCGTGTGGCAGGCGTTCAATGCTCGGCATGGGAAGCGGTTTCACTTCCACTTCACCCCGTTGCACGCAAGCTGGGTCAATCAGATCGAACTCTGGTTTGCCTGTTATACGCGCCGGGTGCTGCGCCATGCCAGCCACACCAGCTTCCTTCAAGATACGTGGTGTCTACGACCTTGCGTCTCACGCTCACCTTCCAGGACGCCTGTGAGTACCGGGACACGAAACGGTCGCCCCCAAGATACTCGCTGCACGGGAAGTAGCGGACGCGGCCGCTCGGTAGAAAGCGCCGGCGCATGACGTGAGCAAAATAAGCACGGACTTCGTCAGCCCCCGCTAGTTCATAGTAGCCGGCATTTGCTCCGGTCAGATCGCGCACGTCCTGCCCAAGCGGCATGGAGCTCACGCCATAGAATGCTGACGGCTGGTGGAGACGCACGTACGGGTAGGCGTCGATCCAGTGTCCGCCGGGTGCGTGGCGGCGATCGACAATAGTTAGTGCTGCATCGGAAAGTGCAAGCAAGGCGTCGGCAAATGCCATCCCGGCGGCTCCCGCACCGACCACGAGATAGTCTGTTTCGAGCGTTTCGTCTGACATTTTGCAGCCCTCTTCGCCGCATGGTCATGTCTCGACGATGCGGACAGATGCCGGCTGCGCAGCAGCTCTTGCGTCGCGACACACGAGGGGCATGTCGCAAGACTGCCCGGGACGTCATGAACGTGCACCGGTTCCTGTCTTAGGATTTTCCCACAAAACCGCTGGCGTGCCACGGCAACCTATACTTTGGGAACTGTCTGAGCGGAGATGAGGAGGATGCTGGCATGTGTTAAATACTCCGTGCGATATCGCGCGCCGATGTCGCAAGGCCATTGCTGCTTTGGTATCAGGAGATTATCGTGGGTCGTAAATATATTGATTGCCGGGAATTTCCAAGCGAGATTAACTGTTCGGTCGCGCTTTCTGCGGATTCCGAAAGCGAGTTGCTGGAGGCAGCCGTGCAGCACGCGGTCACGGTCCACAAGCATGCCGACTCGGCGGAGTTGCGTTCACAACTCAAGGGCCTCTTTCACGACGGCACGCCACCGGCAGAGTCACCTCCTCACGCGTAACGCTCTCGCGAGCGTCTGCAACTCGCGATGTCGTCACAACACCGCCGGAAGCATTTTACTTTTGAGCGGGCGACGAATTTTGCTACTGACGAAAAGCGTTTCAGCTGATGGGACTCGGTCGACCACACATTGAAGCACCTGCGCAATCAGAAAGACGTGGTTGGGAGCATAGCACCGCAAATCCACCACGGGTTGACGCTCCCACCAGTCACGGGACATAGTTCAGCGCGTGACATAGTCCAGTTTGTACTAAACCGCTGAAGCGGTAGGGGGAGGTGGGCACAGGTCTATGGCTGACGCTTCATGAGGAGGGTTGTCTGGCGCTGAGCCCCAGCGAGGTGGTGAGCGGTGTCGCCAGGAGCAGTATGTGGACGCCCGGTTGGGCATTCCACCTACTGTTTCTAGGAGGTTCGTCATGACTCCGCTGCGCCAACGCATGCTGCACGACATGCAGATCCGCAACCTTGCAGACAACACCCAGAAGACCTATCTGCTGCAAGTCTCCAGTTTCGCCCGGCACTTCCGGCGCTCACCCGAGGTGCT
>NZ_JAPMAL010000064.1:0-17229 GCF_026343935.1 Paraburkholderia sp. CNPSo 3076
ATGACGCCGGACGCCCCCTGCGGTTGATTGCCACCGAGGGACAAGTTTCCGATATTTCGTGCGCGAATGAACTGGTTGAGCATTTGCGCACCGGTGCGGTCATCGCTGACAAGGGCTACGACTCGAACGCCTTTGTGGAGAGTATCCGCACTACGCGTGCGAAGGCCGTAATCCCGCCGCGTTCGAACCGCAAGACCAAGCGTCGCTATAGCCGTGTGCTGTATCGGACCCGGAACATCGTCGAACGCTTTTTCAGTCGTATCAAACATTTTCGTCGTGTCGCCACTCGCTACGACAAGCTCGCAGGGAACTATCTCGCCTTCGCTTCGCTTGCCTGTGCCTTTGGACCGCTGATGAGAATGTGAACAGAACCTAGCCATTCGAGTGCGGAAATCAGAAGGCGCCTCGCCCGCTGGAACATCGACGAAAACGTTCGCCGGCGGCTCGAAACCGATAGCGACGAAAGCGTGAGATCTGCCGCCGCCGAGGGCCGGGAACTCTTCGGCTTCCCGCCCGAACTGGCGCACACGCCGGAGCTTTGAGTGCAGCGCGTACGGCAATGGATGGATTCATTGCCGCACGCGTGTTTGCGCCCTGTTCATCGAGGTGATTAGACGGGCTCCAGCGAAACGCGCCGACTGGACAATGCGTGTCCAGTTAGCCGACTACGATGAATGCTATTGCGCCGGAATGAATGGCGCCGATCTTGTGAGAGGAGTCGATCACCATGCCGTACAACAACTCAGCACTCGAAACGCTCGCCGCGTTCGCAATCACTTTTGCGGCGGGCGTCGTGTCCACCTTTGCGATCGGCAAATACATCGAAAAAGTCCGGCGGGACGCGATTGACTCCGTTTCGCGCCCGGCGTGAATTTCCCGCCGAACTACCGGCAGCGATACGTCTCGACTCTGGAAGCCTCCTAACGGGATCAGCCTTTATTCGGGAAGCTAACGGACCGGAACCCCGCGCTACGATGAAGCTGTGTAGAGAACCGCATCAAAATTAACGGAGACTGAAACAACAATCGGAACAGTTTTGCGGAGCGAGACGGCTTTGTTGCGTTAATCAGGCGTAGAAACAACATGCCCCCTGAGTTTTCGATATGAGACGATGCGGGCGGACTGCGGGCGTGCGAGGGCCGCCATGCGGTTGAGGACACCTGCACGAATCGATACCTCTGTTGCCTGTGAACCGATCTCGCGGGCCCAGAGGCTGGAGCCCGTGAGAATCTTGAGGCGGTACATGAGTGTCTCAGCGAGCGACCGGCGATGGTAGCCACTGGCGCGCTTCCATTCACGCCTGCCGCTTTGCGCGATTGCGTCGATGGTGGCATTGCGCCAGGCCGCACCCGGCGTGCTGGCTGGCCACGGCGTCGCGCCCTCACGCGGCGGAATCGACGGGGCAGATCCGCGCGCCGCAACGCGTGCATGGCACGCCTTGGTGTCGTAGGCGCCGTCGCCTCCGATGGTATCAATCGCCACATCAGCAGGAATCTGGTCGAGCAAATCGGGCAGAACTTCGCCATCGCCTTCGTCTTGATGAGTCATCAGTGCGGCGCAGATCTGGCCCGTGTTGGCATCCATCGCCAGGTGCACCTTGCGCCACGTGCGACGTTTGGACCAGCCATGCTTGCGTACCTTCCACTCGCCTTCGCCGTAGACCTTCAGTCCAGTGCTGTCGATCACGAGATGCATGGGTTCATGGGGACGTTGCGCCGGCAGCGCGACCTTGAGGGTCTGCGCGCGACGGCTCAAGGTCGTGTAGTTCGGCACCGGCAAGCCCGGGTAGGCGAGCTTGCGCAAGCTATGGGCGAAGCCTTGCAGGGCGCGCAGCGGCAGATGAAAGACTTGCTTGAGACTGAGGAGCATCTGGATCGCAGCATCACTGTACACAGGCGGTCGGCCGCGCCTGGGCGGCCCAGCCTCGGATCCATGCGTCAGTATGCTTTGATCAATCCACATCGTCACGTCGCCTCTCGCAATCAAGCCCGTGTTGTTTTCCGATGGGTCAGTAGTGGTAGCGGCACGAGACTATATTGATCTGGCTACCGGCAATTTCGTAAACGAGCCGGTTGGTGTCATCGATGCGACGCGACCAGAAACCCGTCAGATTCGCCTTCAGTGGTTCAGGCTTACCGATGCCCTCGAACGGAGTGCGCTGAGCGTCCTTGATAAGTTGATTGATGCGCTTTAGCGTCTTTCTATCCTGCCCCTGCCAGTAGACATAGTCCTCCCATGCCTCGGCCGTCCACATGATGTTCAAAGCGCCGCTCATTCGGCGTCTTCAACCAGCTTGCGGGGCTTGACCTTGCCTGCCCTTGCCTGCGCGATCGATCGCTCCAGATGAGCTACGTTGGCCGGGGAGCGAAGCAGGTGAACTGTTTCCATCAAGCTGTCGTAATGCTCTTGCGACATGACGATCGCGTTGGGTGCGTCCCGACGGGTGATGAGCGTAACGTCTACGTCATCGACAACTTGGTCGATGACGCGCTTGAGATTCGCGCGGGCGTCTGAAAATGGAATGGTGCGCATGCGTCTTCCTTGGCTACGAACGTGTACGAGAACAGGTACAAGTCTAACACGCGTCTACCACATGTACAAGTAACAGTACGAATTGCACCTCTATGCAGCGAAATTCGCGTCGTATTCCGAGGAAGTCTGGTCGCTTCGATCGAAAAGTCACCCGGGCACGCGCAACACACGGACTTTCCGCGAAATAATCCTCCTCACCCTGTCCGCCGCCGCGGTGCGCCGGGAACCGGCGGATGCGGGCTGGGAACGGGACAGGCAGTTAGTTGCATCCGGCATGGGCCAATCATCCAGCAAGCTAGTGCCCACGCGCGCCCCTGGGACGAACCCATGCGACTGAGCCTCGTCACAACCGGCTCGTCCTCACATTTCGGGATGCCTGGCGCTGAGGCGAGACTCCGCCCGGCCTGCACACCGGACGGGCCGTCGCGTCCGGAGTGCCCTCAACCCCCGGCGCAGCAATCGGCCGAGTTTCGGCCAGTTCCGGTCAGTCGACCTGCGAAGGAGTCGGACATTCGAAGGTCCGCTGCACGCAGCTAAGCGACGTTCAGTCCATGATTTTGTTCGTCGGGTCAATTGCCGCTATCGATGCCTTGGCGCTCGCCTGGGAGTTCGGAGGCCCGCGCCAGTGCAAGCGTGTCGATGTACTCCCGGATGTTCGTCACTTTGCTATTTCGAACGGTGATGGCAAAGACCCAGTGGTCTTCGAACGTCTTGTTCGTGGCTTTGACTCTGCCCGTCGCGAAGCCGACGACCAGAACCCGGTCGCCCTGGGCTACGAATTCGGGAGGGGCGGGGTATGACGTTTCCACCATTTCGGAAGCCTTCTGAAGCAGATCCGCCAATCCCGCGTGTCGGCGGTGGGTGCCGGCCAGCGGCCAGTCCTTGCCCGGAATGATCCACTCGATATCTTCGGAAGTCAGCGCCAGCAGACCTTGCCTATCGCTGCGGCCCATTGCTGCAAAGAAGTCCTTAACTATCTGGACATTGTGTTCGATGCTCATCGCACGTCTCCATTTTTCTCACATCGGATAGCTTGGCGACAGGGACTCAGCCGACGCCAAGTTGCTGCTGCATTACGGCAGCCTCCCTGTAGCAATGGAAGGATGTGATCTTCGCACCCTCGCCGAGGTGAAAGACATCGCAAGACGGGACATCGATTGACTTGCCCGTAGGAGCTAGAGCACCAGCGGGAAGCGGCAGCTCACCTATATGTGTTCCCCGCGTTGCGAGTTCGACAATGATGACGTTCTGCGCGACGTAGACGTTAAGTAACTCTCGGCGGACGTCGGGGAATGCCTTTGCGAAGCCAGCGATGGACTCGCCAATGGCCTGCCCTCGGAACTTCATGCCGGCGACCATATCCCACATGTATCCTTCGTAAGAAAACATGGAGGCAATCTTGTTGACGACCGTCGCTCGCTCATCCGAGGCGGCGTAGAGCTTCCTAATGACTTCCTCGTCGCTAGACACCTCAAATCCTTTCGTAGTCGGCGCTGTCTGCTGACTTGCTCCCATTGGTGTTTTTGACCTGCCGGCGACGCCGCGGTGTCGGTCGTTCAGACGAGATCGACGTTCAGGGCGAAGTTCCAGGTGCCGGCGCCGTTTTTGGCCAAGCCGATCATCATCAGGCCGGCCGCCTCTAGCGTCTGGGCCATGTTCAGACCCCCAACATCAAATGGGCGCAGACCGAGACTTTCGAGGAAGGTCGAGACGCGCGCCTTGGCCCCCGCGTCGTCGGCTGCCATGAACGCGTCGAGGCGTCCACCCTTGGCGAGTACGTGACCGAAGATGGTGTTGAACGCCTTCACGACATGCGCGCCAGCGGGGAGCCCTTTGGCGGTCTCCTGCGCTCCAGAACTGCCGTGGGGGGTGACGAGGCCCGAAAGGTCGGGGGCAACGGGGTTGGCGATGTCAATGATCACCTTGCCGTCGAGCGCTTCCCCAAAGTCGGCCACCACCGCCGCCGCACTGCTGTACGGCACGGCGAGGATGACGATGTCGCCCGCCGGCGCTGCGCCGTACGTCCCTGTCGTCGCTCCGGCCGCGAGCTTGTCGGCCAGCGCCTGTGCCTTGTCGGGGTCGCGGTTGACTACCTCGACGGTATGCCCGGCGTCGGCAATACGGCCGGCAATCGCCGTGGCCATGGTTCCTGCGCCGATGATGCTGATAGTACTCATCTTCATTCTCCTAAGAGTTGCGGTGCCGTTGGTGGTCCCTTGGCGGGGTCAGCCGGCAGGGAAGTAATGGCCGTTGTCCAGATCGGCGAACAGTCCGGGCCGAGTAGGCTCCCAGCCAAGGGTCTGGCGTGTGATGGCGTTCGACGCCGGGGTGTCCAGCTTGACCAGATTCGCGAGGAACCCGAAAAATCCGGGCAGCATGAGCTCGTCCGCGGGAATGGGCACGGCGGGTAGGTTCAGACGGCTGCCAATCGCCTCAGCGAGCTCGCGGTACGTGAAAGCTTCGTCAGCAACCGCGTGCCAGTTTCTCCCGGCGGGACCCTTCTCGAGCGCCAGACGGAACACGGTGGCGAGGTCATGAGCATGCACGGCGGCCCACCGGTTCTGACCGTCGCCGGGGTAGCCGACAACACGCTTTTCCTTCGCGAGGCCGATCAGCAGCGGAAGGAAGCCGGCGTTATCGGTCGTGCTGTGCATGATCTCAGGAATCCGCACGACCGAAGACCGGACGCCCTTCTCAGCGAGGCCAATCACCGTGGTTTCCACGATGTTACGAACCCGCAGGGTATTCTTGTACGGATCGCCGCCGGGAAGGGGCTGATCCTCCTCGGTGGCCGGCCGGCCCAGGCCTTCCCAGCCGGGCGAGCCGATGCTCCCCGACGTGACCAGCGGCTTGTCCGTGCCCGCCAGGGCCTCGCCATATGCGAGCATGATCTCCAGTTCCGCAGCGGCCACGCCGTTGATCCCGGCGGTAGGAAGCAGGTCCTGCCTGTGGGCAACGTGGATGACACCGTCAGCGGCCGCGGCCGCTTCCTTGAGCCCGTTGAGATCCTCAAGGCTGCCGCGACGCGCCTTGGCACCGAGCGCGGACACCGCCGCCTCGGCCGCGTCCGAGCGGGCCAAAGCGGTGACCTCATGGCCGGCAGCGATCAGGTCGGAGATGATGTACGGACCGGAATGGCCGGTCCCGCCAGTGACAAATACATGCATGTGCGTGCTCCTTGTGAATGATGTGATGTGAAAAGCGCTGGGTATTCGCCGGGCTCGGTGTGCCCCGCCCCCTGCCCTCAGCTCAAGTCAGCGGCAGGGAAATAATGTCCGTTATCGAGGTCCTCGATTAGGCCGGGTTGAACAGGTTCCCAGCCGAGGGCCTGGCGCGTAATGGCGCTGGATGCCGGGAGGTCGAGCGTGACCACAGCGGACAGGAATCCGAAGTGGCCCGGCACCATCAACTCGTCCAAGGGAATGCTCCTGGCAGGCATGCCCAGACGAGCGGCAATGGCCTCGGCGATTTCGCGGAACGAGATGCCTTCGTCGGCAACCGCGTGCCAAGTCTTGCCGGCGGCCCCTTTCTCCAGCGCCACGCGGAATAAGGAGGCAAGATCGCGAACGTGCACGGCGGGCCACCGGTTCTGGCCCTCGCCAGCATAGGCGGCGAAGCCCTTCGCTTTCGCGATCAAGATCAACTGCAGGCGACCGGTCGCACTGTGAACGAGGGTCGGAATGCGCACGACCGAAGACCGCACGCCTCGCTCGGCAAGGCCGACCACGGCGGTCTCCACGATGTTGCGCGCCACCAGAGTGCCTGCATCCAGAGGGCCGCTAGGAAGCGCGGGATCATCCTCGGTTGCCGGACGACCCAAGCTGATCGGCGCGCCAATACGACCCGCCCGGCCCACATTCGAAGGCGCGCCGATAGTGCCTGCGACGACCAGCGGCTTTCCGGTGCCTGCCAGCGCCTCGCCGAACGAGTGCACGATCGAGAGTTCGGAATCGCCGAGGGCCGTGATCCCGCCGGACGAAAGCAGATCGGCCCGGTACCCCAAGTGGATGACGCCGTCCGACTCCGCCGCCGCTGCTTTGAGCTCCTCGAGGTCGGCGAGATCCCCACGGCGCACCTTGGCGCCGAGCGCGGACGCCGTTGCTGCGGCCGCGTCGGAGCGGGCCAGAGCGGTGACCTCGTGGCCGGCCGCAACGAGATCGGGAATGACGTACGAACCGGCGTGGCCGGTCCCGCCAGTGACGAAAACGCGCATGTTATCGCTCCTCGTGAGTATGCGATTCGAGAGGTGCTGGTACCGGCCCACTCAGCCGAGAAGGCTGACACCGATTGAGAATTTGCCGTGCTTGACGGAGTGGGTCATGAGGCCCAGCCACAACATGCAGGCGTGTTCCAGCGTCCACGCCATGGACAGCTGCCCGGTATCCATCGGGCGCAGTCCGAGGGTTGCGATGAACGCCGAGAGACGCGCCTTCGCCTGCGCGTCGTCACCGGCGATAAACACGTCCAATGAATGGCCCTCGACTGGACCGGCAGCTAGGACCTGGGCGTTCTGGGTGTTGAACGCCTTGACGATATCCGCACCGGCAGGGGCGGCCTTGGCGATCTCCTGCGCGCCGAAACTGCCTTCAGGGGTCAAGAAGCCCGACAAGTCGGATTTGATGGGGTTTGTGATGTCAACGAGGAGTTTGCCTGCTAGCTCTTCGCCATATTGCTTCACCACGTCGAGGACGGCGGAGTAGGGAATCCCCAAGATGACAATGTCCCCGGCCGGGCCGGCGCCGAACGTTCCTGTCGTCACACCGGCTCCTATGTGCTCGGCCAGCGCCCGCGCCTTGGCAGCGTCGCGACACATCACCTCGACGGTGTGTCCGGCCTTGGCGGCAAGGCCGCCGATCGCTGCGGCCATGCCACCTGCGCCGATGATGCTGATAGTGCTCATGCAGTCTCCTGGTGAATTGGGTGGTGCTCGTACTCTTCAGAAAGCATGCTAATCATATTACTTGCAAAAAACAAGTAAACAATGGAATTTTACTTGTTGAATACAAGCGATGTTAAAATCTAGCTATGAAGACGACATCTAAAGACGGCGTTCGGTCCCATTGCGCGGTGAACTACGGCGTGGAGATCTTTGGCGACCGGTGGTCGCTCCTGATCATTCGTGACATCGTTTTTGTTGGCAAGAAGACGTATGGCGAGTTCCTGAAATCGGAAGAGGGAATCGCGACCAATGTCCTTGCTTCCCGCCTCGCCTTTCTGGAGGAACAAGGAATTCTCTTGAAGGCGACCAGCCCCGATGACAGGCGTAAGGACTTCTACACTTTGACCGAGAAGGGCCTGGACCTCATTCCCGTTGTGCTTAGCATCGTTCTTTGGAGCGCGAAGCACGATTCGAAGTCGTATGTACGGCGCAGCAAGGAGTTCGTTGCTCGACTACGTCAAAGTCCTATGCAGGTGGGCGAAGAAGTGAAGGCGCTGGTCCGCAATGGCGGATGTATGTTTCCTGACAGCAAGGAATGAGCAAGACGGCAAGCGCGCCCTGTCACGTCGCACGAACGATATGCACACACCACCGGCAACGAGGTGCGGCGAATAACAAAGCCGATGTCCGAAACGGTCCTGGAAGCCGCCACTGATGTTTCACCGATCTCAGTGGCTCCTCAGGGTCGAAAGTGCGAGTTCGCGGATGCAGGAACCTCACTTCGGGTTGCTCAACGCCACCACCGTCAGCAATCTGCCAGCTTGCTGACATAGAACCCCAATCGCCCCAAAGTCGGCTAAGACCGACGACTCAATCTTCGATGAGGGTACAAAATGGCCGTTCCACTTTGGAAGCTTCTCTAGCGAAGACGCCGGGTTGGCGGCCGCGAATATCGCGTCGTATTCCGAGGAAGTCTCGTCGCTTCGATCGCAAAGTCACCCGGGCGCGCGCAACACCCGGCCTTTCCTCGGAAAAATCCGGGCACGCTGACCATCGCCGCCGGAGGCGCCCCGGCCAGCCAGAGGCAAACGACCGTGCGCGCCAACGCCCTGCCCGCTGAGGTCATCCGCCGGGAACCGGCGGTTACGGGTTGGCCGCGACGGGGACCGTTAGTTGGACAGCGAAACAGAAGCGTGGCCTTCGATTGCTGGCGCAACCACTCGTCAGCACTACCATGGGCGCCTGCAATCCGACCGTTGGGGATCAAGGGCCAGCCAGCGGAGCCGGACGCTGGCACGGCGCCGTATCCAGCCTCCCCGGACGAGATGCCGTTAAGTCATGAGAGCGTCAGCCGTGCAAGCGGCAATCGGGTCGGGCAGGGTCACTTCTGCTGTTCGCCTACCGTTCGACGAGTTCGCCTGCTTTCGCTCTCAACATACCCATGAATGCCTCCTTGCCGATACTAGAGCAATGTCAATTGAGCGCTACTGCCATTAGCCTGGCTGCGTGCTGCGCCCACAGCCCCCGCAGCGCCGCGCGAAGGTGCATGCCCGACCTGTTCCTGTCGCGATGACGCTCCCGTACCCTCACACGCTCGCCCCCAGTTGGGGCTCAGGACGACAGAAGAGAACACCACATCGGGCCCGATCTGTATGAAATTGTTCATGGCCCCTTCGGTAGCGCTATGTCGGCGTCGCCGATCACTGCAAAGACTGCTGACGCCGTCAGTTCACTCAATTCTGCTGCCCGCTCGCCGTGAGGATAATCGAGCGCGACGGGCGCACGCAACATTGCCCGAATGCCCGTCAGATGCCCATCCTCGCTGCGACCTCGAGTGAAACGCACTGGACGCTCTTCACTTTCACGCGCCGGCGCGCAGATGCATGCCCACGGGATTCGCATCACGAGTGACGTTCAGCGTCGGGACCCGGCACGGGGATAGTCCACTCATCCACCGCTTTCCCCGCTTCGGGTTCGCGCTCTCGCCGAAGCTCCAGGAGGCGACCGTGAGCGACAACCACTTTCAGGTCGAGTCTCATGCCTTTCCGGAAGTGGAACAAATAAGCCGTGAAGGAGGCTGTGTTGCTGGCAAGGTAACCGTCACTGAGAAACTGTCGACGCGCGACAAGTCCATCGCTTGCCACCCAGTAATCGGCCATGGCGCAATCGAGCGACTTTGTCTGCCAGTCCTTTCTCGGCAGGTCTTCCGGGAACGGCTCGAAATCCTGAGAAAACTCGAATGTATCGTTCATCCTCGAGCGCGGCTTCGCTGGTGTTAGCGTCGACCAAGGGTAACATGGCTTCCCCAGTCTCCAGGTTGGCACCGCAAAACTGGTTGGGGCCCACTTTCGCGCCATAGTTTGCCCGTCGCTGGCGTATGGGGGACAGGACCGCACCAGAATGGTGACGAAGACCGGGCTTTCGCGTGTGACGAGGGAGAAATCCACAATGAGTCGATGTTTCTGCGACTCTTCTCAAGCGCCTTGCCTGTCCGTTCCAGAATCAGTCTTCGCCGCGCAGCCTGCAGACTTCGCTGAAACTCCCGGTTGCCGGGCAGATCGCGCTTGCCGCGCGGCAATCATATGGTCCCGCCGTCAGGGGTTAGAACGACAAGTGTCTACACCGGGCCTGGGTCGTTGAAAGCCGAACCCTGCCCTGTCCGTGGACCTGCTGATTGGCAGGTGTCATCCCGGCGTGGTAAAAAGTCGTCCCTTGCGGGTGATCGCCCCCAGGCGATATCGTACTCTCGCGATTTCGGGTTTCAACATCGACAGGATTCAAAAAATGGCAACTGGCACAGTGAAATGGTTCAATGACGCGAAAGGCTTTGGCTTCATCACCCCGGATGACGGCGGCGAAGACCTGTTCGCCCACTTTTCCGAAATCAAGACTGAAGGCTTCAAGTCGCTGCAGGAAAACCAGAAAGTAAGCTTCGATGTGAAGATGGGGCCGAAGGGCAAGCAGGCTGCAAATATCAAGCCAGTCTGACCGGCGCGTCGCATCCCGATGTGTGGCCCGTTCTGCGGGCCAGTTTTTCTTGCGCCCTGCGCTTCAATCTTTAACGAAGCGATGGGCATCCGGCACATGCGCGCCATGCTGTTTGAGCGTCAACAGTAGTTTTGTGCAGAACATGATGTCCTGGTGCGTCCTCCTCGCGACATCGATCGATTCCCCGGATCATCTGACGAAGCGCAAGCGTTTCGCCTGTCCTCCGGGGAATTGATTCGATGCAGCATAGGCGTGGAGACGCAGGACAAAGCGCGCATTTGCGGTAGCGTTGATGCCGCGCTTTCGGCCACGCTGCCCGGATCCATCATCGCCCCGCAAAGCAGCGGATATCCTGTGAAGGAAAACGGTTGAGCTCCGCGCCGGCAACAACACTGTCCTCGACGAATCGACATCCACGAGCAGAAGCACTACGATCGAAAACATGCCGGTGGCCATGGCAGGTGGTTGTCGCAAGATAATTTTCTGTCGGTTCGCACTAACCGTGCCAGACTGCCCACCGATGTGGTGGCCCATAGCGCCTCGCGACGCATGCGTAGTGAACCGGCGCGGTCCCATGCAGGATGGCAGTGGCCGCCGGGACGCCGTGCGCCGCGTAGATTGTTTGAATCAGGCGAAGAGGCAAGTGCCGGACATGCGTGGCGCTATCCTCGGTAGGTGCCCGTCGATGCCACCACCCAGTGGATCGACGCCGGGAGCCGTGCTTTCAGGGGAATCGCCATGACGACGACCGAGTCACTTCTGACGCTGGCCGAGTATCTCGAGCTGTCCCTGAACGCTGGCGCAAGCGTGATCATGATGCAGAAATGCAATGACGTCTGTGCCATGTACGTTGGCGATGCCAGGAGAGATCAGGACCGCCTGCGATATCACGGGAACATTGCCGCAACCCAGGCCGAAGAGATCCTTGAGCAAACCCACGCTGGACGAAACCGGCTGGAGATCGGCGGACAGCTATACCGCTTTATCCGGAGCTTCAAACATTTTGAGGATCGCGGCGCGGTGGTGTTCGCGCCGTCATGACACCGGAGGCGCGACGATTTCGGGAAACGTAAATTTGACGTTTCCGGGTACGTTGTCCATTCCCAAATACTGAAAATCCTCATCAAGGACTTGTCAGGCGAAGTACGGCGCGCTCGAATATGGCCGGATGGTCGACCTGCCGGTCGACGGCGACCAGCGTCAAGAGCGGGTTGTGCAAGCCCTCACCCCATTCGTCGATGCGACGATTTGCGGTGGCAAGCGGAGTACCGCGCCCTCCTCGAAGGGAATATCCGCTTGCCGTCGGCATCGTCGACGCCCCCCCGACCTCATCGCAGCTTCAACTGGCTCAATCGCCCTTGACGCCTCAAGCGGGGCCATGAATGGTTGCCTGAATTCTTGCGGTACCTCATTCGTTATCCTATTTATTTCATATGCGTTCACGGAGAACCAGTACCTCCTCGAGCCCGCCACCCTCACCCGGGCGTACATTTACGCATCGTCGTGCGAATGACGCATCAAATATCAACTGCGCCGCGTTTATAATGATCGTCTTCAGGATGTCAACGCTCGCATGGAGCCCTACTATATGAGTCAAGCCCGCGGGCGATATGCGGGATCCCGCGACAGCGGCCAACGCCAGGCTCGCCACGAAAAGAAGTCTCAGCCCAACCGGCAGAGACAACCGTATGTGAAGGCGCCTGTCCAGGACGCCACACAGACGGCCTCCGTTTTCAAGACACGGTCGTTCCAGTTTCTCGTCAACGCAGTGGGTGCGGAAAATATCGCCATCGCGCTTGAGTCCACCATGACGCGCGTGGCCGAACTGATAAAGGGTGAGAGGTTCACACCCGAAACCGCCTTTCACATGGAAACCACGCTTGGGTTGCCGCATGGCTTTTTTGACCAGCCCAATCCTGGCCTCGCAGCCGAGACCATCGCTCGCCTGAAGTCACCGCTCGACTTCATTCAAACCGACGACGAACCAGACGGAGAGTCCGAAGCACTCAAGCCGGCTTCTGTCCTGACCGTCGACCCGCAACCCT
This sequence comes from Paraburkholderia sp. CNPSo 3076, assembly GCF_026343935.1. NCBI lineage: Bacteria > Pseudomonadati > Pseudomonadota > Betaproteobacteria > Burkholderiales > Burkholderiaceae > Paraburkholderia > Paraburkholderia sp. CNPSo 3076. Next base: position 12,445 of record NZ_JAPMAL010000064.1, read on the forward strand.
CTCTTGAAGACAGTTTGTCCGAGGAAGCGCAAATGCCAAGGAAAGCAACCGGTGGTACGCCCAGGGCCGTCAAGACCAGTACAGGCGAAACGGCCGGACAGCCCGAAGCTCGTACGCCGCGAAAAGCTTCGCGTTCGAAATCCAGGACATCTCCTGAAACGGCCCGGCAGCAGTCGCTGGCACTAAACGAAAGCGCCGACGTGGAAAACATCCGGCGCGCCAACCTCCACGTTCTCACGAGTCGCAACGGCTCGAAAGCAAGACTTGGTGTGGTTATGGAACTGAGTGGGTCCAACATGGCCCACCGGCTGCATGGCAAGAAGCGCATGGACGCTGTCGAAGCCAACCGGTTCACGGAGCGACTGGGATTGCCAGCTGGCTGGCTGGATACACCGCGCTCCGAAACCGAGATTCCACCGTCGGTGTCACGTATGCTTGCGCCTGCGGCGCGCGGACGCGTATCCGCTCAACAAAGCGAATCGCTTGCGCCCGCAACAAACGATGACGTGCCAGCGAAGGCCGCCGGCGCGAAGACGCGCGCGCGGCGCGTGCGGGCGGGCGATCCGGAGGTCCCCTCAGTTGTTTCGGTGGAAGTCGCAGGTGAGAAGGAGGCGATCGTTACCAGCCCGCGACATCCTGTAAATGGCTTTCCCGACGACTTGGCCGGTCGCCTGCCTGAAGAGAGTGATGTTGGCGCGCCGGCAGCCACACCGGCAACCCCAGAGTCATTCGCCGCGTCCGCAGTACCGCAGGGAAATCCGGCAGCGCTCCCCTTCGCTTCCGTGACGAGCCTGGACAATCTTCACGGTATTGAGCCGATAGCGGAAGCGTTGATCAAGACGCTGGCAGGCAAGGCACGCACCGGTCGCCTGGACGAACTGAAAGCGCTGGAACTACTCCAGCAGGCGATCCTGCTATGAGCCTGTGGCGGCGTGCCAGGTTCCTCGAGGCCACCCGTAATATCGCGCCCGGGGAAGAGCTTCTCATCTTCTGTGTTCGACCACAGAATTCATCGACTACGCGCTTAAGATCCCTGCGAAGGCACGCGAATCAGCCAGCGAGTACACCTGTCGCTGCGGCGCCAGGCGTTGCCGCGGGACCATGCTTGCTCCGATCCAGGTACGCTCCGCTGAAGCTTCCCATCGCCGGGGGGCCAGTGCATCAATGCGCGCAAGCCTCGGCACGTCAGGCACTACGAATCGCGTCCAACGTGCCGCTGACGGCCACCTTCGGTCAGTCGACTTTCCGCTCCAAATCGCCTAAGGCAAGAGCGAAGTCGAACTACATGGCTTGCATTCGTACGGGCCCCCAGAGGTGACGCTCGCGACGAATGTTACGGTAGGCTGACGATGGGAGCCTGCCACATCGACCGGCCAAAGGTACCGAGGTAGAGTACGCCGCCGTTCGGCCCGACACAAAAGCGCAGATCGCCACAGTGTGGGCGGCTGGGTAGGTTCAGCGAAGCCCCCTGCCAAGTCTGTCCGTCGTCGCGGCTGATATATACCTGATCGTCCGTACAGACGAAAAGAGCGTGCGGCACGCGCGAGCGGGGAACCTCGACAGTTTCAAGGCCGAAGAGCGGCTCGTTGGGCAGACCGGCGCCTGGGGTTGGCACCCAGCGGGCGTTTGCCGAGTCCAGTTGCAGGATGTAGTTCGCGGTCACGGCCGGATTCAGCTTTGCCGACGCCCCATCCAGTATGGCAAAGAGTACCGCATCGCTGAACGCGACGATGCGGATGACGCTGCCGCCCGTCATCGGATTGCCCGGCGAGGGCTGTGGCAGTACGACAGGTAGCTCGACGACCGTACCTTGGGCGCTATCCACCTGGAACATCCTGCCATCGTTCCATGTCCCGACAAATACGCTCACACCGTCAAACGACGCAAAGGCGCCGGCCACCACGCCTACGGGCAGCGTCGCCAAAACGTTCCAGTAGTGCCTCATCGGAAACGTGCCGAGAATGCTAAGCGGGGGCGGGGGCCATAAAGTGTGGTCCGTGTACAAGCCGTACACGATATTGCCCACTCCCGCGACGGCCAGCAAAAGATCACCGGTGGTATTGCGGTACGAAGGGTGGGTGACGATCTCGCCTGTCGCCCCCGCGATTCCTTTCGGATCGGGCGGCGTGCCGCCCACGGCGACGACGCCGAAGTCCTGAGGGCCGAGTGGAGGATTGATGACGGTCGCAGCGATAGGCCCACTATTGATGTTGTGCAGCAGGGCACCGTCAGTGATGAAGGCGACCCAGCCGCCGTCTCCGTAGTCGACGTGAGTCCAGGGCTGAGGTTCCGGCAGTCCCGTTGTCGGCGATGTCGAGCCGAGCGCAAGGTTGTTGCAGAGATTGCCATGATCCTGCGCGCCCGCGGCTACAAGGCGCTGCTGGAGAGGAGCGGCGGCGATCGACCCATAGAACTGCCGGATCAGGTTTGAGTAGAGTTGCAGTGTAGGCAGGTTGTGGTTGAAATTGCTGCGCGCTTCTGGGCCACCGCCCTTGAGGAATTGATCGACGTTGATCGAAGCCACGCCACCGTCGCTGCCCACGCAGAGCATCAGATCGACTGAACCCCGCAGCCTCGTGAACAGCAGTGCATGAAGATCCGAGTGCAAATGGACCGGGTCTGTCACCTGGATCCAGTTTTGTCCCGCGTCGGTCGAAAGGAATGGACCGGCGGACTGCCATCCGAAGGCGACGACCGAAAATATATCCGGCGCGACCGCAATACGATTATTCCAGGCGTTTCCCTGGTCGCCTGCGGCGCTCTGGATACCCCCGAAGACCGTCGAGCCGGCGAGCGTGAATGGGCAGGCCTCCCAGACCCTGCCTCCGTCGCCAGAGCGCAAGATCTGCAGTAGCGTGCCGTCGGACGCAGCGCACGCGGCGTACGCGCGGTTGGGGTGCACCGCGCAGGCAGCGACCGAGCACGCTCCGGCCGTCGACAGCACGGTGATGTTGGGGTTGGTCGAAGACGTTTGTTGGACCGGCTGCAGAACGAGATCGCCCACGGCGTTCCATTGGCCGACGTAGATACCCTGACTCATAGCGCCGGCCACGACTGTGACCTGGTCCAGAACTTCCACCGACGACAGCGGTGTCCCGTCGGTAAGGGTGGCGAACGTAACGTCGTAGAAGCCGTCGTTGGGCCCGCCACGGACTCGCGCCTTATGCCACAGGTATGGCGGACGCGGCGGTGGAGCCGGCCCAAGCGAGGACTCCGGAATAATCGACCAGAAGATGCCGCCGCTGTCATCGGTGAGGAGCTTGTTGCAGGCGACTACGATCCGACGTGCGCGCGGCAGGACTGCGATTCGCGTGATGCTCCCGGCGCCAGAGGGCAACTGTGCGTCGATCGGATTCCAGTTGGCGAGCGGCGCCGCAGTGCCGACATCGGTCTCCCGGATCGTCGATATGGAGCGGGTAGGTGAAGTAGGCAGCTGGCCGGACGACCCTGCGAAGAGATGAACTGTGCCGTCGGGGCCGAAGGCAAGACAGCTGATGTCGGGATCATCCCATGTGTCGCTTAGAGGATGAGCGCCGCCGTAGTTTGGGTCAACGCTCCACACGCCGCCCGTCTGAGTGGCCACAACGAGTAAATCATCGGCGACCAGATCGAGGATTTCCGTGACGTGGCCTGAATGCCAGGCGTCGGCAGCGTTGTCGATCTGAATCCCCAGTGAATTCGCAAGCTCCCATCTGACGGTTGGATCGTCGGTCATGATTTGCTAAGGAAGACTAGCCTTCCGGTTAATGTTGTTTAGACTGGTCGGGCGTCGCGACGCCCCTTAAGCGGAACTGTCTCCATCCAAGTCCAGCGAGCAAAACAAAAATCACCAAAGAGAAAAAGAGCGCGATTGTGATTTCAACGCTGCCATCTCCATCGTCAGGAGACTTGTTGAAAAATATTTCGATCCAGTGTGGTACCGTGATTGTGAAGATCAAGATACCCCCGGCAATGGTTGCACCTGCTACTTGTAGCCAAAATCGGAAGGGACTGTACATTTTTGCCGCTACCAAGCGCCCGTAGTCTTCAAAAATATAGGCGGTTTAAGCGCGATTCGCGACATTATTTGTTATGTGGGATGCGCCGTCGTGGTGATCCACGGTTCCCGGCTGTGATACGTACCGCGGCCGCAAGACTTCACGTCCGTAGACGTCGACGAGTCCCGTCTAGGCATCGCGTAGGTCGGTAATTCCCAGGTCTCGATCCAAGTTCGTTTGGGTACGGCCGACCGCGTGGGGCGGCCGTCGGCCAGAAACGGCCGTACGCGGCCTACAGACAGACGACTGCCACCGCGCCAAAAGTGGACGCTCCTTAGGGCTTCGGCGCCTTCACGTACCGCGCTATGACGGAAAGACGCATTTGCGCGAAACGCCGGAGCAATTCGTCCTCTGCCGAACTCAGTGCATCGTCGAGGAACCGGTTGACTGCTGATTCCACCGGGCAGGCCGGATTGTCATCCGCCGTACCGATCGCGAATGCGCTCTTAGCAGGTTGCGGAAATACACCCCCGGCGGAAGCGGTGCGCCTCGATGTACGCGCCCGCCAGTCGCAAACTTTCGCATTGTGCAATCTCAACGCGAATTCAACGTTCTTTCGGCGGCTTGAGGCCGACTTCTGACCTCCTTGCCACGCTTTCCGCCACTTATAAGCGGATTTGTGCCAGTGATCGCATGCGCACGAGGTTGTATGCCGCCATGTTCAACACGAACATCTGGTCCACCTTCTTCAAGCCACGCACCATCACCTGACGCATGCGCCCCACGGTCTTGGCCCAGCCGAAACCTT
>NZ_JAPMAL010000065.1:0-15942 GCF_026343935.1 Paraburkholderia sp. CNPSo 3076
GCCCTAACCCGAAAGGGTGCAGACTTCCGCGTGGTGCAGTTGTCGCGAGTCCACGTTTTAGATTCATCGAGGGGAAGCTTGTGAGAGACCCGGTATCACTACGGTTCAGCGCCCTTCGTCTCAGCGATGAGGCGAGTCAACAATGTGACGCTTGCGAAGGGCTCGTGCAGTTGGCGAGACCGGCGTTAATGCGACGCTTAATGCTGTGCTCGAGCCGTATGCGGGGAAAGCTCGCACGTACGGTTCTTCGGGGGCCGCGTTTCCGAGAGGGAATGCGGCTACCCACTACAAGAATCCCAAGCCGATTAAATGGAAGTATGACGATCCATCGCGGCGAATTCGACCAGTGCCATTTCAATGACGCAGTCGACTAGCCGTGTCTTGCCCCCGCTGCTGTACTGGCTTGGTGTGAGGCCGACCCACGCGGCCACCTGTCGGCCGTTTCTGAAGTCGTGTCCAGCGCCGATGCTCGCAAGCAATGCGCTTGCTGTGGTCGGACCAATGCCACGCAAATGCATAAGTCGCCGGCTACGCCCGTCGTCTCTCGCGATTTCGCTGATTGCGCGGTCGTATTCAGCGAGCCGGGCTTCGATGTTGCTGGCGTGCTCAAGCAAATCACTGATGCATCGTCTGGCCCAGCCGGGCAAGGCATCCAGATGAGCCGGGATTTCTCTTCGCAAGCGCTCCGGGCTCTGCGGTAGCACCACGCCGAATTCGGAGAGCAGGCCACGTGCACGGTTGTAGGTCGCGGTCCGTTCCTCGATAAAACCCTGCCGCGTCCGATGGAGGCAGATCGTGGCTTGCTGGTGTTCGTCTTTCAGCGGCACGAAACGCATGCTCGGGCGAGTCACCGCTTCACAGATTGCAGCGGCATCGGCTGCGTCGTTCTTGCCACGCCCTACGGCAAGCACCTGCTCATCCAGATGCAACGCGACGACACGATCGATACCGTGGCTCGCCTCACCGAGGTCGGCCGCAACATCTACACGTGCGCATTTCGCAGCCACACCGGCCGCTGGGAGCCCTTGCCTGGCACCGGCGAGCTTAAACCACTGACTTGGTGGTCAGTTTGCTGGCCCCGTATCTCGATCCAGATAGTTAAAGCTATTTCAGGGATGTTGTACCTGGCGAATCGAGCGCCGAACTTCTCGCACCAGCAGCGGATCGTCTCGTAAGTGACCACAACACCAAGTTCGAGCATCAACTCCTCGACGTCGCGCAGGCTCAGGAAGCGATGACCATGATAAAGCGGTTTTGTCTTCTTCATTATGTCATTCTACCGCCCCCATTCCATTAACCTGACAGAGCCGGGAGGCCTTGTCGATCTGCCGCATTTCACTGTATAGAATAACACTAGCGATAAGACCCGCTGCCATATCGGCAGCCGCTACCGAGAACAACAGGCCGTCTTGCCCATAAGCCTGCTGCAGCAAGGCCATCAGGGGCATCAGAAACACGCCATGCCGCAGTACCGCTACAAGCGTTGCCCAGATTGCGTCGCCCTTGGCCTGCATGAAAAGCAGGCAGACTTGTTGCACCCCTAACACCGGCAACGCACAATGGAACAGTAAGATCGCGCGGCTACCAATCTCTATCGTCGCCGACTCGTGCGCAAACCAGCCGATGATGGTTCTAGCGTGCCACACGACGCAGCCGGCATAGACTCCGGCGAACGTTAGGGCGACGGCAACCATAGTCCGAACCGCTTGCGCCACCCGTGTCCAGTTACCTGCGCCGACATTAAACCCAACAACCGACTGCGCCCCGCTGCACAGTCCATACAGCGGAAGTACCGCCAGCATCGCCAAGCGGCTGGCCAAACCTAGCGCCGCCACCGATGCCTCACCGTAGCGAGCAGCGAACCCATTGAGCATGGACATGGCCCCTACCGCGAGCAGCGTATTGAGCGCTGGCGGAAGGCCGATGCGGGCGATGCTCGCCAGCCGGCACCAGCAGCGTCCCACCGATGGCCATGATAAGACGATGGCGCCGTGCCTGCCCGCAAAATGTCGCCAATACAAGGTTAAGCCGCACAACTGGGCCAGAAATGTTGCGATGCCAGCCCCTTCGATGCCCAGCCCCAACCAGAAAATCATCACCGGGTCGAGTGCCGCGTTCATTGCGAAGGATGAAACTTGGGTCGTCATGCTGAGCACGGTATTGCCATCCGCTCTCACGATGAAACCACAGACCATATTGAATACCACTGCCACATAGCCCAGCAGCAGCCAATGAAGATAATCCACCGCCAGTGGCAAAGTCGATGGTCCAGCGCCTTGCCATGCCAGCAATCTTGGAGCCGCCAGCCAGCCCGCGATAGCCGCAATCCCAGCAATTACCATCGCCAACCATAACGCGTGCGATGCATAATCGTTGGCAGAGTGATCGTCGGCACGTCCCAGGCTTCGAGCAATCAACGACGCGGCCCCTGCACCGAAGATCTGGCCTATTGCCGTGATGCACATTGCAAACGGGGACGACAATGCCATCGCCGCGAGTGCAGCTGTTCCGAGCCGCCCCACGAAATACGCGTTGAGAAACTGATAAGCAGCACTGACAGTGACGCCAATGACGGACGGAAAAGCCAGCCGCAAGATCAGTGGCAACAGTCGATCGTGGGCCATTGACTGCATCCGTGATGCCGCGACTGCTGGCGTGTTCATACTGTGGCCCCGTCCTTCAACCTTGCTGCGTCCACATCTTCCTGATTGTCCCTGAGGCATCCGGCATAAGCCGCGAGACAATGCAGCAACTGACGTCCCAGCATGTTCGCCTCCTCTGCGGAAAAGCAATGCAACGCACAATGCATCTGGATACGAAGTTTACCGTCCACATTATCGATATATAACCGCAACGTGTGATGACGGTTGGGCCCCATCCCATCACCCGTCCAGATCGTCGGTTGAGCAAGGCCGAGCAGCATGCGCGTACGAAGATTATCTAACACAGCGCGATAGTTGACGACAACACGCGGCCAGTCGAAATCCACCAGCGCCTTCGCCTGATCGTCCGGCAGCAGATACGCAGCCGCCCGTAGCCCAATGCCATGGATCCGTGCCGAATTGCGCTGACGACGCACCGCTTTCAGACGTTCCGCCACACTGAGTCGCCCCTCACAAACGATGGCCAGCGGGACAAGCTCCGCGGTAAAGCCCATAACCGTCGACAGATCCTGACCCGGCAGGATAGGCGTGCGCAGCATGTCCATGTTGTCCAGAAACAGCCCTCGTCGCTGGTTGCCCTTTCCTGCCACCTCCGCCAAGGCGCATAGGATGACGTCGAACGCGTCAAAGCCGTGCCGATCCGGATGCAGATCAAGCAGAATCTTTGTCGATTCCGCATCCAGGTCCAGATAGCGAATCCCCTTGCGCGCACACAAGGTCTCGAAAGCAGCATCACTGTGCATCTGCCCAGTATGTAGCATCTCGAACAAGCGGCGGCTGGCATCAGCGCCACTATCGACTGGCTCAACCTCGAGGACTGTTGCACCATCCTCACGCAGCAGCTCCCATGGCCGGCTTCGCCAATAAGCAACGTTGCTGTCCAACGAACCGCTCACATGTTCGCGCAGCGCCTTCACCCATCGATTCAACTGCGCGCGGCCACTGAATGCGGGAACCGGCGCTTGGCCATGCTCTATAGCCAGATAGTAGCGTTCTACTTCCTCCAGCAGGAGCCGGAACCCATAGCCGTCGACCAGGAAATGATGAATTATGATAAAAATCCAACTGTACGGTCGCCCACCGACCTCCGCCTCGATCAATTGGAAACGCGACATCCAGGTACGACCATCGAACCGGAATGCATATTGCGCTTTCTCAGCGATACCAGATACCTCTCGCGTGCAATCACCGAGCTCTGAGTAGGAGCCCAATGCAACTCGCTCCAGATGCAACGCTCCGACTCCGGTATGGAAGCGTAGATCATCGTCATCTCGAGAGATCCTGGTGCGCACCAGTGGGTAGTCTTTCGCCAACCTGACGATAGCGGACTCCAATATGGCCGGATCCAAACGGCAGCTATCGTCCTGCCAGATCGCGCACATGTTGAAATGCTCGTCTAAACCCATGCGCCGATTCATGAAGCGTATCGTAGGCGTTACTTCCACTCCACCGTCGATATCGCCATCGTGGTGCACCAGTTCGCCGGAGCGGGCATCGATCAGCCCAGCCAGTTCGCGTAAGACTGGATAGTCGTACAACTCGCTGACAGAAAAGCGGATGTCCATCTTGGCCGCCTGCGCCACACAGCGCACGCTCAGCATAGAGGTACCACCCAGTGAGAAGAAATGCGCGTCCGCACCAATCATCGACATACCAAGCACTTCCTGCCAAACCGCGGCCAGTGCATGCTCGGTCGTGGTGACCAGCGGCGCGAATACGCCCGCCGCGGTTTGCCGTGGCAACGGCAAGCGGGAACGGTCCAATTTACCGCCCGGCAGCTTAGGCAAAGCCCGCAAGCGAACAAATGAACGGGGAATACTGTGGGGCAACAGCGAATGACGGAGCATTTGCCTGAACCCATCGTCTGTCGACGGCAGCTTCGCCTCAGTGCCCACCACGTAGGCAGTCAACAGCGGCTCGCCATCCGCAGCGCGGTGCAAATGCACCGCGGCCTCCTCGACCCCAGGACATTTTCCCAAGACGTGAGAAATCTCATCCAGTTCAACACGCAAGCCATGGATCTTGATTTGGTTGTCGCGCCTTCCGAGGAACTCCAGGCGGCCGTCGTCACGGTGGCGCCCCAAATCGCCAGTGCGATAAGCCACAGTTCCGAAAGGCTGCAACTCTGGCACCGAACTAGCAACAAATCGCTCGGCTGTCAACTCCCTGCTGTCATGGTAGCCACTCGCCAGGCAGTCACCCGTCACCAGGATCTCCCCCACCGCACCTTGAACCACCGGCCGCAACTTGTCATCTACGACGGCTATGCCGACATTGGCCACCGGCTTACCGATCGGGACAGTCCGTTCATCAGCGCCCACTTCGCACACTTCCCCCCAAGCGGCGTTCGAACTACACTCGGAGGAGCCGTAGAAGTTGAACAGACGGGCCTGCGGGAACGCCTCGAGAAAGCGCCGAGCCAACTCCGGTGGCAACACCTCAGCGCTTGAGGTGACCAGCCGCAAATCTGAAACCGACCGTCCATCTGTCAATTGTGCCGTCAAAATGCCGGTGATCAACGGTGGCGAGCACAACAGATGCGTTACCCGGTAACGATCTAGCTGCAATAGCAGCAGAAATGGATCTTGCAGTTCTTGCTGACTCAGCAGCAAACTAGGAACGCCTTGTAAGAGTGGCCCGAAGATTTCCCATTGACTAGCAACCAGCGCCGCCGACTTCTGCACTACGCAGACATCACCTGCCTGAAATGGGAATTGCCCCCACATCCAGTGCAAACGATTTATGCATGCTGTAGCGGGAACCACAACGCCCTTCGGTTTTCCCGTAGAGCCAGATGTGTAGACGACCTGCAGCACTTCATGCGAGCAAGATGGCGAAGGGGCGGCATCTGTCTCCTCATTGCCGTGTGCAACTTCCTCCGACGGCAGTAAAACCAGCCCTCTGTCACGAAATGCTTCCCGCTGCAACGGCGTGGCAACGAAGGCATTGGGAGCGACATCTTTGGCAATCTCAAGTATGCGGCTTATCGGATAATTTGCCCCGATCACCGAGTAGGTTGCGTGCAGCTTGATCGCAGCTAGAATGACGATCAACGCGTTAATGCCGCGGTCAATGCCAAGCAACACCCTGTCGCCGGCACCAACACCGGCGGCTGCGAGTCTGTTAGCAAAACGGTTGGCTGCACCATCCAACTCAGCATACGAAATGCGGCCGCGCTCCCAGAAATAAGCAGTATCCACTGGCGACATTTTGGCACGCGCTTCGAACATTTCGCGTAGCGTACTAGCGCCTGTATAAGCCAGCCGTCCTCCGTTGTAACGCTTAAGAAAATCCTTTTCAGCTGGGTGCCGCAGATCCAGCTCTGCCAGCGGCGCCGCGGGCGCCGCAATGATCACCTGAATAATTTGCTGCAGGTTGAGCAGCATTCTTGAAACGAGCTCGTCGGAGAACAGCTCAGTGCAATAGGACATCTGCAGGTAGATGCCGTCCCCCTCTTCCTGACAGTAAAGAGTGAGATCGTACTTCGTATAACCGTTCTCCAATTCGCGTGCGACAATTGACACATCGTCCTGCCCCTCAGAAATTAGCTCTGCTTTCTCCGAATACATGTTGAACATCGCCTGGAATACGGGGGAAAAATTGCTTCCACGTACCACGTCAACTGTTTCCAACATCCGACTGAATGGATATGCCGCGTTGAAGTCAGCACCGATGACAGTTTGCTGCGTCGTGGCCAGATGTTCGATGAATGACTTGTCAGGATCCATCTTCGCCCTTAGCGGCAACATGTTTAGGAAGAACCCCAACAGCTTTTCCGTACCTGACTGTTTTCGCACTACATTCGGAGTGCCGACGATGATATCGTCCTGTCCGCTGTACTCTCTCAATAAAGCGTAAAAAGTCGTCAGTAACACGCTGAAAAGCGTGGTGCGATTGTCCGCCGCAAGTTCGCGAAGTCTGGACGCCGCGAGAGCCGGAATTTGTATGGCGTATGACTTACCGGTGTAACGCATCCGCCTCGGACGAGGCTTATCGGAAGGCAGGGTCAGCACCGGCAACTCACCCGACAGCTGTTGTGCCCAGTACGAGCGCTGTCGCGCCCAGCAGTCCGATCGAAACTGCTCAGACTCCCATTTCGCGAAATCCTCGAACGAAATTTCGGCTTTGATACCGTCCTCTGAACTGACTCCCGCCTTGTAAAATTCACGCAGTTTGCGCACCATCACCGAAAGCGACCACGCGTCCATAATGATTTCATGCGTGGTAAAGATGACAACATGCCGGTCTGATCTCTCTCGTACTAGTAGTGCGCGATACAGTGCGCCTGCGGCGAGATCAAAGGACGGTTGAAACTCGCTCGCCTTCAATTCAGCCAACCTGGGGGCAGGTTGGTCGCCGCAAAGGTCTATAAAGCGCAAACTACCCTTCGGCGGTGAATCGAAGGTCAAATATGGATTGCCACTCTTTTCGACGAATCGAATGCGCAGTGTGTCGAAGTACTGCACCACCGCATCCCAAGCCCGACTAAAGCGATCTCGATCAAGCTCTCCGCAGCATTCGAGCGCCGCTTGCAAGGTATAGTTGGATGCTGTTGGATCAAGCTTCCACAAAAACCATAAGTGTTTTTGAATGTGGCTGGCCGGAGCCTCTCCGCCCTCACCACGGCGACTGGCGACAATGGCGGGAAGCGACTCATTCCCACCCTCTTTCTCGGCCAGAAGTTCGGTTAACTCATCTATTGAGCAATGGTACAGGTCAACCACCGAAACTTCGCAGGCGAATTCGCTCCGAATACGGTTGATCGCAAGCATGGCGCGCAGCGAGTCACCGCCCATCAGCAAAAAGTTGTCGTTTCGCCCCAGCCGGTCTAGATGCAGTATCTCGGCTAACAGCCTGCACAACCGAACCTGAACACCGTCAGTGGGCTCCAGATATTTCACATCGGACAAAGGACGCAAACTTTCCGGGGAAGGCAATTGTTTGTAATCAAGTTTGCCATTGGCGTTTAATGGTAATGTCGCCATCTCGAAGAAAAGATCAGGCAGCATGTAGTCAGGCAACTGACGCGACATGTGTTCGCGTAAAGCGCTCCGTGTAACCTCCTCTCGAAGCTTGACGAAGGCCACGAGGCGCGGAAGTCTTTCCGCTTCCCCTAGACTAGTCAGTGTTTCCCTTGCCGTCAGTTTCACCCGATTGTCAGCGGGGTAATGCACCACTACGGCCGCGGCCTCGACTGCTGCATGTAACCCCAACAAACCTTCCACTTCGTTTAGCTCAATACGGTAACCACGCAGCTTGACCTGGCGATCTGCTCTTCCGAGACACTCCAGTAAGCCATCCTCACGCAGCCTCACGAGATCACCAGTCTTGTATAATCGATCATATCCGCGCTTATCGCTGAAAGGGTTAGCCACAAAAGCCTGCTCGGTACGCGCGTCGTCGTTAATGTAACCACGCGCAAGGCCAACGCCGGCTACACAAAGTTCGCCTACGTCACCTGACGCAACAAACGTCAGCGCCGCAGCATCTGGCCTGACCACATAGATCTGCAGATTGTCTATCGGTTTCCCGATTGGCATAAATGCCTGACCTTCCGCCGGAGAGTTAGAGATCAGCGCATGCGTGACACCGTCGGCACATTCAGTTGGTCCATAATGGTTGAGGATGGGAATAGACGGGTACATCGCCAGCCAGCGTCGGCATACGTCGGGCGGCAATGCCTCCCCGACGGTGGAAATCCTGCGCAGCGCCGGCAGCGCGCGTGCATCGATCAATTCGACTTCGGCCACAAACGAGCGTAGTAGCGAGGGCACAAATTGAATGACCGATACTTGGCATTCGCGCAACTCAAGCAGCAGCCGCGACGGATCGCATACGACGTCTCTATCAATGATCTGTGTGCACGCCCCCACTTGCAGCGCCGCCATAAACTGCCACAGAGAAATGTCAAAACAGTGCGATGCAGTCTGCGCCACCTGGTCAGTTCTACTGATCTCTAGATCGCGGACTTTAGCGTGCAAGTGATTGATGAAGCTCCGCTGTTCAATCATTACGCCCTTTGGGTGACCGGTGGTACCCGAAGTAAAAATGACGTAGGCAAGATCACTGCCTTTGCCTCTGAGCCCGACAAAGGCCGCGCGAGATTCTTGCGCTTCTTCAATATCAAGAAGCACTAGTTCCGGTTTGGTTGCCTGCAAATACGCCGCCTGTTCGTAGCAGTTACGGGCGGTCAGCAGCAGGCAGCATTTGCTCTTCTCCAGCATGTAATCCAAACGTTCCGCTGGATACTGGCGATCAAGCGGCATATAGGTACCGCGAATCTTAAAAATGGCAAGCATCGCAGCCAATAAATCAATTCCTCGCTCCATCAGCACGCCGATGACGGGCGCCTCGCGGCCACAGCGCTCGGTCAGCGCCATTGCGATGCGATTGGACTGCTCATCAAGCTCCCGATAAGTTACCGACTCGCTGCCATGCCTTGCTGCTATATGTTGCGGATAACGCCGTGCCACATCACAAAAGTAGTCCACTGCCAATAGTGTTTTCATTTAAATCTCGCTCACTCGCCTAAGAAGCGGTTTCAAAAAGGCTTCGTAGGGGCTGCTAACCCGTAACGCAACCTGTTAACCTCGATCGTCGTGACAACAGGATCGAGGAGATGGGCAAACCAATCATCGATGACGAACTGTGGGCACTGATCGAGCCACTGCTACCACCAGCGAAGCCACGCCGCTTCAAGTATCCGGGCCGCAAGCCGGTGCCGGATCGGGCTGCACTGACTGGCATCTTGTTCGTGCTGAAGACCGGTATCCGGTGGCGGGACTTGCCTGCGGAGATGGGATGCGGTTCCGGCGTCAGTTGCTGGCGCAAGCTACGCGATTGGCAGCAAGCCGGCGTATGGGATCGATTGCACGCAGTGCTTCTGGGGAAATTGCGAGCGGTGGACAAGATCGACTTCTCGCGCGTGATCGTGGATTCGTCATCGATTCGCGCGGTTGGGGCGGGCGAAAAACTGGCCCGAACCCCACCGATCGAGCGCGACCCGGATCCAAGCACCACCTCGCCACCGACGCCAACGGAACGCCGATCGCGGCAATCCTGACTGGCGCCAATCGTAACGACGTCACCCAACTCGTTCCGCTGATCGAGGCCATCGTGCCGATCGGCGGTAGGCGCGGGCGGCCTTTGAGCCGCCCTGGCTGCGTCTATGCCGACCGGGGTTACGATCACGACAAATACCGACGCGCTCTCCACGAACGCAGTATTCCCACCAGCATCGCGCGGCGCGGCCACCCGCATGGCAGTGACCTCGGAAAAGTCCGATGGGTCGTCGAACGTACACATGCCTGGCTGCATAATTTCCGCCGTCTACGTATTCGCTTCGAACGTCGCGCTGACATTCATGAGGCATAAGTCGCATAAAGGAATTCACTTCATAAAGGTTTCGAACTGCATGCTGAAATATAAAAAACAAAGCAAAGCGCCAGAAGAATTGAAGGATTCTTCAACACTCGACGCTCCAGTAGCATAAGTTCGGAAGTATTCAACAGTCGTATAATGGGGTTGGAAGGTTCGATGCCTCTGCTCGACTACGTCGTCCTGACCGTCGCGTTGACGTCGGCCCTCCATGCTGCTCACTTCGCCGCACAGCTTCATTCTGTGCAGGACCCTTGATATCTTTCTTTGTGAGATACATCGTTCGTCGGAATGCACAGCAACGCAGGAACAAACTTCCTGCTCAGGGAACGGAATGGAACTGTTGATCCGGAGCACCGGTTCGTTAATAGCGCGTAGCGCGGTACCTTGAGTGGACGCCGCAATAGCATGTCGACTGTCATTTTTTGCAGATCTTGTCTGTGGTTCGTGAGGCTTTGGTTTCGTGTTCATGCTCCGTTACCTCCCGCTTCAATTTCCCCCCGACAGCAGATGCAATAGTTGAGCCAACGCCACGACACACCGGAGAGATAACTCCCAACACATTGCTGATCGGGATGATTGATGGGCACTCACCCTCCAAAACGCTTGCGGGATCTTCCGCGAAGTATCGTTTGTGGAATTGGCTGTGTTGCATACCTGACAATGTTGGATATGCAACATCACGAATTGCCACGACGAGTGCCGATCAAAGCGACGAACTTACTGACGAGTGCATCGTGCGACACGTGCTGCTGCCCGCAGCGTGTCAAATCATCAGGTAGTACAGGGCAGCAAAGCTCGTTTCTGTCTTGTCGCACCTCCATCGCTGAAGTATGAACGACGGATGCTGCGACCTGTTGTGCGACCAACAGTTGCCTACCTGGACATGCGTGATTGGTAACGATTGCGTGTGGAGCTCCGGGAACAACGTCTTTTTCGCAAGACACCCCGTCTCGGCGACGAGATTGGGGATGACGCTGCTAGCCGCAGTGCGGCGTGAAGGCCAGGCAAGTTCCGTATGTGCAACATAGGTGAACTGTTGATAAACCTCGTGACGTCAAATGGGCCAAAGCGGCTGTCAGGCCCAAACCAAAAGGTATGTAGCCGGTTGTCCCTTTGATGCAACGGGAACACGTCGTCATAGCGCTACCGGGGAATAGACAGGCACTAACCGGACAGGCCCAGAACATCGGGGCGGCAGGAACGGGAACGTGGTAAACCCGACTCACCGCCAAACTCGCGGAACATTGTGGAATGGCAGGCAACTCGTAAGGAGAGCTGTTGGTGGAGCGGGTATGAGAACGCGGAGAAAGCGAATGGCGGGCTGTAATGGCCTGCATAGGGGTTCGAACTTTGCCCTAACCCGAAAGGGTGCAGACTTCCGCCTGGTGCAGTTGTCGCAGGTCCACGTTTGAGATTCATCGAGGGGAAGCTTGAGAGCATTTCAACCCCGTGCCGGGTCCGGCGTTCGCGGAGAAACAGGGATGAGGTATACAGGTGAACGGCAGCGCCGCAATGACCGACCGTCCAATGGTGCGCACCTGTGGCCGGCACGCCATCAGGTGAGCCCGCTTGAGAGCATGGTCCGGGATTCGTCGGCGACAGTGGTGAGCAGCGCGAGCTGCATCCCGTTCACGAGATCGAGTCAATTTCGACGCATCCCATGGCGCTGCCGTCCACCCACGATCATGAGGTCAGCGATGGCGATGCGCAAGCACGAAGACAGTCCCGAAGTCTTTCCGAATGCGGCGGGGATCGATATTGGCGGCTCGAGTCACTGGGTCGCGGTGCCCAAAGGGGTGGCTGATGAACCGGTGCGCGAGTTTGGCACGATGACCGACGATCTGCACGCGATGGCGGACTGACTGCTCGCGTGCGGGGTTGATACGGTCGCCCTCGAATCGACCGGCGTATTCTGGATACCCGCACATGAGGTGCTGGAGCAGCGCGGGCTGACAGTGTGACTCGTCGACGCGCGACAGATGAAGTACGTTCCGGGTTGCAAGAGCGATGTGGACGACTGCCAATGGCTCCAGAAGCTGATGAGCCTGGGCCTGCTGCGGGCGGCCTGGCGCCCGGGCGACGAGGTCTGCGTGGTGCGCGCGGTGGTCCGTCAGCGCGAGGTACTGCTCACCGAGCAGGCCAGCTGGGGGCTGCGCATGCAGAAGGCGCTGGTGCAGATGAACCTGCAGCTCACCGAGGTGCTCACGGATGTGATGGGTGCGACTGGCCAGGCGATCTTCCGTGCAATCGTAGCCGGCGAGCGCGACCCGAAGGCCTTGGCCAGCCATCGTCATACTCCGGTCAGGCGCAGCGAAGAAGATATCGTCCGCGCGCTGACGGGCAACTGGCGCGAGGAACACCTGTTCGTGCTGCAGCAGGCGCTGGCGATGTTTGACAGCCTCGCGCAGCGCATCCTCGAGTGCGACGCGAAGATTGAGGCGCTGCTGGTACCCCTTGGACGTCACGACATCCCCCTTGATGGACCCGGCAAGCGGCGCAGCAAGAACGCCCCGCAGTTCGATGCGCGTGCGGCGCTGGCGCGCTGGGCGGGTGTGGACCTGACGCGCATCAACGGCCTGTCGGTCACCACCGTGATGACGATCCTCTCGGAAATCGGCCCGGACCTGAGCCGCTTTGCGAACGTCAAGCACTTCTGCTCATGGCTCGGGCTGTGCCCCGGCACGAAGATCAGCGGCGGCAAGGTGCTCAGCGCGCGTACGCGGCGCTCCACCAACCGCGTGCGCCAGGCGCTCAAGATCGCGGCCATGAGTCTGTCGCGCATCGCTTCTGCGCTGGGTGCATTCTACCGGCGCCTCTGCGCGCGCATGGACAAGCCGCGCGCCAATACGGCCGTCGCCCACAAGCTCGCGCGCATGGTGTACTTCATGCTCACGCGTGGTGAGGCCTTCGTCGACCAGGGGCAGCAGCGCTACGAGGAGCAGCAACAGCAGCGCAGCAGCGCCGCGCGTCCGCGCTCGGCTTCGAGATCACCCCGACCGTCCTAACCCCCCTGAAAATCCGCGGTATTTTTAATGTTTCTCACGAGACCGTCCTTGTGCGGTTCAGCGCCCCTCGTCTCAGCGATGAGGCGAATCAACGATGTGACGCTTGCGAAGGTTTCGAAGGTTCGTGCAACTCGGCGAGACCGACGTCAGCGGGACGCTTAATGCTGTGCGCGAGCGGAGTGCGGTGAAAGTCGCACGCTCCGTTCTTCGGGGGCCGCTTTTCCGAGAGGGAATGCAGCTACCCTCTAAATAGTGCGTAGTTGGACGTGCTTTTCCTTGAACAGTTTGCGGATCACGTGAGGCTCTCTTTTGCCGACGATGCGGATAGGCGTTGTCGTGAGTCGAACGTAAGGACGAAGTGATCCCCATGTTTTCGATCTCAGGCAATTCGAACGGACTGCGGGCGGGCGAGTGCCGCCATGCGGTTGAGCACGCCCGCACGAATCGAGACTTCGGTTGCCTAGGAACCAATCTCGCGAGCCCACAGGCAAGAGCTCCGTGAGGAGCTTGAGCCGGTACATCAGAGTCTCAGCCTGCGAGCGACGCTGGTAGCCACTTACGAGCTTCCATTCACGTCTGCTGCGTTCTGCTATCGCATCGATGGCGGCATTGCGCCAGGCACGCTCTCCGGCCAAGGGGTCGCGCTCTCAGGCAACGGAATCGACGGGGCAGCTCCGCGCGCCGCAACCCGCGCATGGCACGCCTTGGTGTCCTAGGCGCCGTCGCCACCGATGGTGTCGATTGCCATGTCAGCGGGAATCTGGTCGAGCAAATCAGGCAACACTTCGCTATCGCCCTCGTCCTGACGAGTCCTCAGTGGAGCGCAGATCTGTCCGGTGTTCGCGTCCATCGCCAGGTGCGACGCTTGGACCAGCGATGCTGGTGCACCTTCCACTCGCCTTCGCCGTTCTGTCCGGTACTGTCGAGCACGACGTGCAAGGGGTCTTTGGGCGTTGTGCCGGCAGCGCGACCTTCACCGTCCGTGTGCCTCAACGTCGTGTAGTTCGGCACGGGCAGGCTCGGGAAAGCAAGTTTGCGCAGACTCTGGGCGAAGCCTTGCCGTGCGCGCAGCGGCAGAAGAAAGACCTGCTTGAGTTCGAACAGCATCTGCACGAGCGCATCCGCATAGATGCATGGGTGGCCCCGAGCGCCCACCTCGGATTCCGGTGCTGCAGCGAAAAGATCAGGGTCAATCCACATCGTTACATCCCCTCGAGCAATGGGTGACAATGCCGGCTGTGGTCGTGCGATGTCAAATAGAGGAGCGCGAGGACGGCGTCGTCAATCGCTGGTGTGTCATGTTCATGGGGTTCATCTCGATATCGTTTAAACCCGTGCGCAAAACCGTTCGTGACTCGACCGAATTTCATCGGCTGACTAAACGAACGCACGTGATCCGCAACCTGTTTCAGGAAAAGCACGCCCATTTTTCCGACTGAAAACCGACACACATTCGATGAACTGGCCAGTAACATCCATTCGGGGCAGTTCGGCTCGGGCTTGAGCACCTCTGTTCCTCGCGCGGCATAATCGCACAGGAACTGCCTGTTACCGTCACTCACGGAGTGAATTGATGATCGTCCCTGCAACTTCGGCTTTCAATGTGCACGAGCTCGCTCCACCGCGTCCCTCCCCAGCAGATATTGAAATATTTTGCGTCAGTTTCGATTTTCGCGTCATGCTCGACAGTCCCGCATTCGCTCCGCTCTCGGACGATGAGCGTGCGAAGGTCGCGGGCTTCCGGCGCCGCGACGATGCGCTGCGTTGTGCGGTGACGCGCGTCGTGCTGCGTCAGTTGCTCGCGGAACGAACAGATTCGGAGGCCAGTGAATTGCGTTTCGAGCGAGACACCGGCGGACGGCCCCGTCTCGATAAGTCGATGCAAGGCGGGTCCGGTGGACAACTCGACTTTAACGTTTCGCATTCGGAGCAGTATGCTCTGATCGCAATTGGCCGGCGACGGAGGGTTGGTGTCGATATCGAATTTGCTCGCAAAGACATCAACTGGAGGAAGCTGGCATCAGCGGTATTTGCGCCGCGCGACGAGGCACAAGTGACCGCTTTGCCGATGTACAGGCGAACCGACGCGTTTTATGACGTATGGACAGCAAAGGAAGCGGTGTTGAAGACACTTGGCGTCGGCATCGGAAGGGGCATGACATGGTTTTCTGTACTTGGAGACAGGCAGCACGAGCCAAGTATCGCAGTTAGCGAGGAGAGCGTATGCAATCGCGACTTGATTGCGAAACTCGACGCAGTTTGGCTTCGCGCCCTGAGCGGTTATGCCGCATGTGTCGCGTGGTCGCGCGATGTCGCTTAGTCGGATGCGTAGTCGCAATGCAGGTTGAGCGCTTTCAGAACTTTACTCTGATCAAAGTTTTTGTCTGGCGCGAAGCGAATTTGGCGTGAGCCGTAGAAGCACGGGTTCGCCAACGAGCATGACCTTGCGTTCGCGGCCGAGGCGGCTCCCGAGAGGACGAGGGGTTGTGGCGGCACTGTCAAGAAGCGGGCGTGGATTACCTTTATCGAAGAAACATAATTATCCTTATTAGATAGCTTTGTCGGATGCGATAGGGACAGTCCAACCATGCCATGTGGCGAAACGTTCCTGAGCACGGCACGATGATATGCCGCGTTCATCTGATGTCTGAGCAGCGCGAAATGCTGTCCCTTACGGAACTGCATCGTCCCTGCACGGAAGACACCCAGCAGGCGCAGCGGTGAACGCCAGCGCAGCGCCCTACTCGGTCATCGCCGTCGTGGACGTCCCGCCTTCCGCGGGATAGACATCCGCGATCACGCAGTCGCGGCCCGCGAGTTTCGCCTTGTAGAGAGGTGGCCGCGCAAAATCGGACAGCGGGATAAGTGGAACGGCCGGGGCCTGAGCCAGCGAT
>NZ_JAPMAL010000066.1:0-15521 GCF_026343935.1 Paraburkholderia sp. CNPSo 3076
AGGTGCTGGCCAAGCCGGGTTCGATCACGCCGCACACGCACTTCACGGCTGAAGTGTACGTGCTGAGCAAGGACGAAGGCGGCCGTCACACGCCGTTCTTCAACAACTACCGTCCGCAGTTCTACTTCCGTACGACGGACGTGACGGGCTCGATCGAGCTGCCGAAGGACAAGGAAATGGTCATGCCGGGCGACAACGTGTCGATCACGGTGAAGCTGATCGCTCCGATCGCGATGGAAGAAGGTCTGCGCTTCGCAATCCGCGAAGGTGGCCGTACCGTCGGCGCCGGCGTGGTTGCGAAGATCATCGAGTAATTCGAGTAGAATACTCGGCTCGCTGTAGATGTTGATGTACCCAGGGACCGTTCTCGCGACACCTTGTCACGGGGCGGTCCTGCGCTCTTTATATCGTTTGGCGGCGCAAGTCCGCCTCGCTCTTTTCAAGGAATTGTCATGCAGAACCAAAAGATCCGTATTCGCCTGAAGGCTTTCGACTATCGCCTGATCGACCAGTCGGCTGCTGAAATCGTCGACACGGCGAAGCGGACGGGTGCAATCGTTCGTGGCCCGGTGCCGCTGCCCACGCGCATCCAGCGTTTCGACATCCTGCGTTCGCCGCACGTCAACAAGACGTCGCGCGATCAGCTCGAAATCCGCACGCACCTGCGCCTGATGGACATCGTCGACCCGACGGACAAGACCGTTGACGCGCTGATGAAGCTGGACCTCCCGGCTGGCGTGGACGTCGAAATCAAGCTGCAGTAAGAGTCTCGAGCGCTGCCAGAATCTTCTGGTGGCGCTAAGTCTTTGATTGCTTGCGGAAAACGAAGAAGGACGTTATACTTGACGTCTTTTCGCGCGTTTGCGCAAAAATCGGTGTGTCCCTTTCGAGCCTTTACCTCGAAAACATGCCGGTACTTTGTAAATTAGCCCCGACCAATCGCAGTCGGGAATGGAGAAAACGATGAGCCTTGGACTCGTAGGTCGCAAGGTTGGCATGACCCGTATCTTCACGGCCGAAGGGGATTCGATTCCCGTGACCGTGCTGGACGTGTCCGACAACCGCGTGACGCAGATCAAGACTGTTGAAACCGACGGCTACACGGCCGTGCAGGTTACTTTCGGTACTCGCCGCGCATCGCGCGTGACGAAGCCGCTCGCAGGTCATCTCGCCAAAGCTGGCGTTCAAGCCGGTGAAATCCTCAAGGAATTCCAGATCGACGCCGCTAAGGCCGCCGAACTGTCCGCTGGCGCTGTGATCGGTGTGGAACTCTTCGAAGAAGGCCAGAAGATCGACGTGCAAGGCACCTCGATCGGTAAGGGCTACGCCGGTACCATCAAGCGTTACAACTTCGCTTCGGGTCGTGCTTCGCACGGTAACTCGCGCTCGCACAATGTGCCGGGCTCGATCGGTATGGCGCAGGATCCGGGTCGCGTGTTCCCGGGTAAGCGCATGACCGGTCACATGGGTGACGAAACCGTGACGGTGCAAAACCTCGAAATCGCCCGTATCGACGCAGAGCGCAAGCTGCTGCTGGTCAAGGGTGCCGTCCCGGGTGCAAAGGGCGGCAAGGTTTTCGTGACGCCCGCCGTCAAGGCGCGCGCCAAGAAAGGAGCGCAATAATGGAACTGAAGCTCCTGAACGCTAATGGTCAGGAAGGCGCAGCTGTCAACGCGTCGGACGTCGTGTTCGGCCGTGACTACAACGAAGCGCTGATCCACCAGATCGTTATCGCCTACCAGGCGAACGCGCGCAGCGGTAACCGCGCGCAGAAGGACCGCGAACAGGTCAAGCACACCACCAAGAAGCCGTGGCGTCAGAAGGGTACGGGCCGCGCTCGTGCCGGTATGTCGTCGAGCCCGCTGTGGCGTGGCGGTGGTCGCATCTTCCCGAATTCGCCGGAAGAAAACTTCTCGCACAAGGTCAACAAGAAGATGCATCGCGCAGGTCTCTGCTCGATCTTCTCGCAGCTGGCCCGCGAAGGCCGTATCTCGGTTGTCGAAGAGCTTTCGCTCGAGGCGCCGAAGACGAAGCTGCTGGCCGAAAAGTTCAAGGCCATGGGTCTCGAATCCGTGCTGGTCATCACCGACACGGTCGACGAGAACCTGTATCTCGCGTCGCGCAACCTGCCCCACGTGGCAGTCGTTGAGCCGCGTTTTGCCGACCCGCTCTCGCTGATCTACTTCAAGAAGATCCTGATCACGAAGGCAGCGGTCGCCCAGATCGAGGAGTTGCTGTCATGAGCGAGATTCGCAAGAACGATCATCGTTTGATGCAGGTCCTGCTCGCACCGGTGATCTCCGAAAAGGCGACGCTGGTTGCGGAGAAGAACGAACAAGTCGTCTTCGAAGTCGCGCCGGACGCGAACAAGCAGGAAGTCAAGGCTGCTGTCGAGCTGCTGTTCAAGGTGGAAGTCGAGTCCGTCAACGTGCTGGTCCAGAAGGGCAAAGCCAAGCGCTTTGGCCGCTTCAACGGCAAGCGCAAGGACGTGAAGAAGGCGTATGTCTGCCTGAAGCCCGGCCAGGAAATCAACTTTGAAGCGGAGGCCAAGTAATCATGGCAATCGTGAAAGTTAAGCCGACCTCGCCGGGTCGCCGCGCGATGGTCAAGATCGTCAACAAGGACCTCCATAAGGGCGCGCCGTTCGCGGCACTGCTCGAAAAGAAGTCCTCGACGGCTGGCCGTAACAACAACGGTCGCATCACGACGCGTCACCAGGGTGGTGGTCACAAGCAGCACTACCGTGTGATCGATTTCCGTCGTACGAAGGATGGCATCCCCGCGAAGGTGGAGCGTCTCGAGTATGACCCGAACCGTAGCGCGAACATTGCGCTGGTTCTTTACGCAGACGGCGAGCGCCGCTACATCATCGCGCCGAAGGGCGTGGCGGTTGGCGCGCAGCTGATGTCGGGTTCGGAAGCGCCGATCCGTGCAGGCAACACGCTGCCGATCCGCAACATTCCGGTCGGTACGACGATCCACTGCATCGAAATGCTGCCGGGCAAGGGCGCGCAAATGGCGCGTTCGGCTGGCACGTCGGCAATGCTGCTGGCACGCGAAGGCGTCTACGCGCAGGTTCGTCTGCGTTCGGGCGAAATCCGCCGCGTGCACGTTGAATGCCGCGCAACGATCGGTGAAGTCGGCAACGAAGAGCACAGCCTCCGTCAAATCGGTAAGGCTGGCGCGAACCGCTGGCGCGGTATCCGCCCGACGGTCCGTGGCGTTGCAATGAACCCGGTCGACCACCCGCACGGTGGTGGCGAAGGCAAGACTGCGGCTGGTCGCGACCCGGTGAGCCCGTGGGGCACGCCGACGAAGGGCTATCGCACCCGCAGCAACAAGCGCACGACGAGCATGATCGTCCAGCGCCGTCACAAGCGTTAAGGAGTAGGCAATGGCACGTTCTATTAAGAAAGGTCCGTTCTGCGACGCCCATTTGCTGAAGAAGGTTGAGGCGGCTGCAGCTACGCGCGACAAGAAACCGATCAAGACCTGGTCGCGTCGTTCGACGATTCTGCCGGACTTCATCGGCCTGACGATCGCCGTGCACAACGGCCGTCAACACGTTCCGGTGTATGTCACGGAAAACATGGTCGGCCACAAGCTTGGCGAGTTCGCATTGACCCGTACGTTCAAGGGTCACGCGGCCGACAAGAAGGCCAAGAAATAAGGGGCAATCAAGATGGAAGTGAAGGCAATTCATCGCGGTGCCCGCATCTCGGCGCAGAAAACGCGCCTTGTGGCTGACCAGATCCGCGGTCTGCCGGTCGACAAGGCGCTGAACGTTCTGACGTTCTCGCCGAAGAAAGCGGCTGGCATCGTGAAAAAGGTTGTGCTCTCGGCGATCGCAAACGCGGAACACAACGAAGGTGCTGACATCGACGAGCTCAAGATCAAGAGCATCTACGTCGACAAGGCAGCTTCGCTGAAGCGTTTCACCGCGCGCGCCAAGGGCCGCGGCAACCGCATCGAGAAGCAATCCTGTCACATCACTGTGACGGTCGGGAATTAAGGAGCCATACGATGGGACAGAAAATTCATCCGACTGGCTTCCGTTTGGCCGTCAGCCGCAATTGGGCTTCGCGTTGGTACGCGAACAACAACAATTTCGCGGCGATGTTGAAGGAAGACATCGGTGTTCGTGAATACCTGAAGAAGAAGCTGAAGAACGCTTCGGTGGGCCGTGTTGTGATCGAGCGTCCGGCAAAGAACGCTCGCATCACGATTTACAGCTCGCGTCCGGGTGTGGTGATCGGCAAGAAGGGCGAGGACATCGAACTCCTCAAGGCCGAACTCCAGAAGCGCATGGGCGTTCCGGTTCACGTGAACATCGAAGAAATCCGCAAGCCGGAAACCGATGCTCAACTGATCGCCGATTCGATCACGCAGCAGCTCGAGCGCCGCATCATGTTCCGTCGCGCAATGAAGCGCGCGATGCAGAACGCGATGCGTCTGGGTGCCCAGGGCATCAAGATCATGAGCGCCGGCCGTCTGAACGGTATCGAAATCGCACGTACCGAGTGGTACCGCGAAGGTCGAGTGCCGCTTCACACGCTGCGTGCTGACATCGACTACGCAACCTCGGAAGCGAAGACGACGTACGGCATCATCGGCGTGAAGGTTTGGGTCTACAAGGGCGACACGCTCGGCCGCAACGACGCACCGGTGGTGGAAGAAGTCGCCGAAGAAAAGCGTCCGCGCCGCAACGCGCGTCCGGGCGATCGTCGTCCGCGCCGTGATGGTGAAGGTGCACCGGGTGCCCGTCGTGGCGCACCGCGCCGTGGCGCCGGCGGTGACGGCAAGAGTGGAGAATAACGATGCTGCAACCGAAACGCAGGAAGTATCGCAAAGAGCAGAAGGGTCGTAACACCGGCGTCGCAACGCGCGGCAACGCAGTTTCGTTCGGTGAATACGGTCTGAAGGCTATCGGTCGTGGTCGCCTGACCGCGCGTCAGATTGAAGCAGCGCGTCGTGCAATGACGCGTCACATCAAGCGTGGCGGCCGCATCTGGATCCGTATCTTCCCGGACAAGCCGATCTCGCAAAAGCCGGCGGAAGTGCGTATGGGTAACGGTAAGGGTAACCCTGAGTACTACGTCGCCGAGATTCAGCCGGGCAAGATGCTGTATGAAATGGATGGTGTGTCCGAAGAACTGGCCCGTGAAGCCTTCCGTCTTGCTGCAGCCAAGCTGCCGCTGAAGACGGTCTTCATGGTTCGCCAGCTCGGCGCCTAAGGAGTGATTGATGAAGGCATCTGAACTTCTTCAGAAAGACAAGGCCGCGCTCGACAAAGAGCTGTCGGACCTCTTGAAGGCGCAATTCGGCCTGCGCATGCAACTCGCGACCCAGCAGCTCACGAACACGAGCCAGCTGAAGAAGGTCCGTCGCGACATCGCACGTGTGCGGACCGTCCTGACTCAGAAGGCGAACCAGAAATGAACGAAAGCGTGAAAACCTCGCTTAAGCGGACGCTGGTCGGCAAGGTCGTCAGCAACAAGATGGACAAGACGGTCACCGTCCTGGTCGAGCGCCGCGTCAAGCACCCGATCTACGGCAAGTACGTCGTGCAGTCGAAGAAGTACCACGCTCACGACGAAGCGAACACGTACAACGAGGGTGACCTCGTTGAAATCCAGGAAACCCGTCCTCTCTCGAAGACGAAGGCCTGGACCGTGTCGAAGCTGATCGAAGCAGCACGCGTCATCTAAAAGTGACGCAACACCCCGGGGAGCCAGTTCCCGGGGTGTAGAAGTAGTTGAAATCGCTAAAGATTTCGCTTGCGAGGCCAAGATTGTCTGGTTATAATCTTGGTCTTCCCTCCTTTCAGGTTTGCTGTTGGCAAAGCAGCAGGCGGATGTGGGTGGGGAAGCAGATTCGGGCGCCAGTCCGGGTTAGCAAGATTCACCGGAATGCGATGGCCGGTTTCGTTTGCCGTCGCTGCTGTTCTTACCCAAGCAGCTGAGCGGTCGTTCTAGTGGCGGCGCGGCTGACGGGACCAAGACTGACCGGATGTGCCATGGTGGCGCGACCGGATTAAGTTGGGAAAGATAAACCATGATCCAGACCGAAACTCGGCTTGAAGTGGCCGACAACACGGGTGCACGCGAAGTCCTGTGCATCAAGGTGCTCGGCGGCTCGAAGCGTCGTTATGCCAGCATTGGCGACATCATCAAGGTGAGCGTCAAGGAAGCAACGCCGCGCGGGCGCGTTAAAAAGGGCGAAATCTACAACGCTGTTGTGGTTCGCACTGCGAAGGGCGTGCGCCGTCAAGACGGCTCGCTGATCAAGTTCGATGGCAACGCCGCCGTGCTTTTGAATACCAAGCTTGAGCCGATCGGCACCCGCATTTTCGGGCCGGTTACGCGTGAGCTGCGTAGCGAACGATTCATGAAGATCGTTTCGCTGGCGCCGGAAGTGCTGTAAGGAGTCGCGATGAACAAGATTCGCAAGGGTGACGAAGTTATCGTCATCACCGGTAAAGACAAAGGCAAGCGCGGCGTCGTGCTGGCTATGGGCGACGAGCGCGTCACTGTCGAAGGCGTCAATATCGTCAAGAAGCACGTGAAGCCGAACCCGATGAAGGGTACGACGGGCGGTGTGGAAGCCAAGACGATGCCGCTGCAGATTTCGAACGTCGCACTGGTCGACGCGAACGGTAAGCCGTCGCGCGTGGGCATCAAGGTCGAAGGGGACAAGAAAGTTCGTTTCCTGAAGACGACCGGTGCTGTTCTGAGCGCCTGACGCTGCGGAGTAAAAAATGGCACGTTTGCAAGAATTTTATAAAGAGAAGGTCGTTCCTGGCCTGATCGAGAAGTTCGGTTACAAGTCGGTCATGGAAGTGCCGCGCCTCACCAAGATCACCCTGAACATGGGTGTCGGTGAAGCCGTCGCTGACAAGAAGGTCCTCGAGCACGCCGTTGGCGACCTCACGAAGATCGCCGGCCAAAAGCCCGTCATCACGAAGTCGCGTAAAGCAATCGCCGGCTTCAAGATCCGCGAAAGCTACCCGATCGGCACGATGGTTACCCTGCGTGGCAATGCCATGTACGAATTCCTGGACCGTTTCGTGACGGTTGCGCTCCCCCGTGTGCGCGACTTCCGTGGCGTGTCGGGCAAGGCGTTCGACGGCCGTGGTAACTACAACATCGGTGTGAAAGAGCAGATTATTTTCCCCGAAATCGACTACGACAAGATCGACGCGCTGCGTGGGCTGAACATCAGCATCACGACGACCGCGAAGACCGACGAAGAAGCAAAGGCACTGCTCGCCGGCTTCAAGTTCCCGTTCAGAAACTGAGGTTACCGTGGCTAAACTGGCACTGATCGAACGTGAAAAGAAGCGCGCTCGTCTGGCAGCGAAATTTGCGCCGAAGCGCGCATCGCTGAAGGCGATCATCGACGACCAAAGCAAGTCGGAAGAAGAGCGTTACGCAGCTCGCCTCGAACTGCAACAACTGCCCCGCAACTCGAACCCGACCCGCAAGCGTAACCGCTGCGCGATCACGGGTCGTCCGCGTGGCACGTTCCGCAAATTCGGTCTCGCACGTAACAAGATTCGTGAAATCGCGTTCCGTGGTGAGATCCCTGGCATCACCAAGGCGAGCTGGTAATAGGAGAAACATAAATGAGCATGAGTGATCCTATCGCCGATATGCTGACTCGCATCCGCAATGCGCAGATGGTCGAGAAGGTTTCGGTTGCTATGCCCTCGTCGAAAGTGAAGATTGCGATTGCGCAGGTTCTGAAGGACGAAGGTTATATCGACGACTTCGCGGTGAAAACCGAAGGTGCGAAGTCGGAATTGAACATCGCGTTGAAGTACTACGCTGGCCGTCCCGTTATCGAGCGCATCGAACGCGTCTCGAAGCCGGGTCTGCGCGTGTACCGCGGCCGCAACGACATCCCGCAGGTCATGAATGGCCTGGGCGTTGCGATCGTGTCGACGCCCAAGGGTGTGATGACGGACCGCAAGGCGCGCGCTACTGGCGTCGGCGGCGAAGTTATCTGCTACGTCGCTTAAGGCCTAAGGAGAAGAAACATGTCTCGAGTAGGTAAGAGCCCGGTCGCGCTGCAAGGCGCAGAAGCGACGCTCAGCGACGAGAAGATTACCGTCAAGGGCGCGCTGGGTACGATTTCGCAAGCCGCGAACCGCCTCGTGAAGGTGGTGAACGACAACGGCACGCTCAAGTTTGAGCCGACCGACGACAGCCGCGAAGCCAATGCGATGTCGGGCACGATGCGCGCGATCGTCGCGAACATGGTGCAAGGCGTGACGAAGGGTTTTGAGCGCAAGCTGACGCTGGTTGGCGTTGGTTATCGTGCTCAAGCGCAAGGCGACAAGCTGAACCTGTCGCTGGGTTTCTCGCACCCCGTGGTGCACCAGATGCCGGAAGGCATCAAGGCCGAAACCCCGTCGCAAACGGAAATCGTGATCAAGGGGATCGACAAGCAGAAAGTCGGCCAAACCGCTGCAGAAGTGCGCGGTTATCGCCCGCCTGAGCCCTACAAGGGCAAGGGTGTGCGTTACGCCGACGAGGTCGTGATCCTCAAAGAAACGAAGAAGAAGTAAGGGTGCGCAATCATGGATAAGACTCAATCTCGCCTGCGCCGCGCTCGTCAGACGCGTCTCAAGATCGCTGAGCTGCAGGTCGCGCGTCTGGCCGTGCATCGCACGAACACGCACATCTATGCGCAAGTGTTCTCGCCCTGCGGCACCAAGGTGCTGGCCAGCGCGTCGACGCTTGAAGCTGAAGTGCGTGCGCAACTGGCTGACCAGTCGGGCAAGGGCGGCAACGTCGCCGCTGCCTCGCTGATCGGCAAGCGTATTGCAGAAAAGGCTAAGGCCGCCGGCATCGAATCCGTCGCCTTTGACCGCTCGGGTTTCCGCTATCACGGCCGCGTCAAGGCGCTGGCTGATGCTGCGCGCGAAGCCGGGCTCAAGTTCTAAGGAAGGAATTCGTCATGGCAAAGATGCAAGCGAAAGTTCAGGCTGACGAACGCGACGACGGCCTTCGCGAAAAAATGATTTCGGTCAATCGCGTGACCAAGGTCGTGAAGGGTGGCCGTATTCTCGGCTTCGCCGCACTGACCGTGGTTGGTGACGGTGATGGCCGCGTCGGTATGGGCAAGGGCAAGTCGAAGGAAGTGCCCGTTGCTGTCCAGAAGGCGATGGAACAAGCTCGCCGCAACATGTTCAAGGTGCCCCTGAAGAACGGCACCCTGCAACACGAAGTGCACGGCAAGCACGGCGCATCGGTCGTCCTCCTCGCTCCGGCGAAGGCAGGTACGGGCGTGATCGCCGGCGGCCCGATGCGCGCAGTGTTCGACGTGATGGGCGTGCAGAACGTCGTGGCCAAGAGCCACGGTTCGACGAACCCGTACAACCTCGTTCGTGCCACGCTGGACGGTCTGCGCAAGCAGTCGACCCCGGCTGACATCGCGGCGAAGCGCGGCAAGTCCGTCGAAGACATTCTGGGCTAAGGGTGGGCACCATGTCTGAAAAAACTGTCAAGGTTCAGCTCGTCAAGAGCCTGATTGGGACCCGCGAAACGCACCGCGCCACCGTGCGCGGTCTCGGCCTGCGCCGCCTGAACTCGGTCTCCGAGCTGCAGGACACGCCGGCTGTGCGCGGCATGATCAACAAGGTCTCGTACCTCGTCAAGGTCATCGGCTAAGCGCTCGACCAGGACTCCAGGAGTTGAAAATGGAATTGAATAACCTGAAGCCGGCAGAAGGCGCGAAGCACGCTAAGCGTCGCGTCGGTCGCGGCATCGGCTCCGGCCTCGGCAAGACCGCTGGCCGTGGTCACAAGGGTCAGAAATCGCGTTCGGGCGGCTTCCACAAGGTTGGCTTCGAAGGCGGTCAAATGCCGCTGCAGCGTCGTCTGCCGAAGCGCGGCTTCACCTCGCTGACGAAGGAATTCGTCGGTGAAGTGCGCCTCGCCGACATCGAGAAGCTGCCGGTCGACGAAATCGATCTGCTGGCTCTCAAGCAGGCAGGCCTCGTGGGCGAACTGACCCGTAGCGCAAAGATCATCGCCACCGGCGAGATCAAGCGCAAGGTCGTCGTGAAGGGTCTGGGTGCGACGAAGAATGCGCGTGCTGCGATTGAAGCAGTAGGCGGTTCTTTTGCCGAGTGATTGTGAGTGGTGCGCGCGGGCTTGCCCGCCGTCACTAACATCTGCATCGGAGAAGGTACTTGGCTAACAGCCCGAGTCTCGCAAAAACCGGTCGCAGCGCACCGAAGTTCGGCGACCTGCGCCGGCGTGCAGTGTTCCTGCTGCTGGCGTTGGTCGTTTATCGTATCGGCGCGCATATTCCGGTTCCGGGTATCGATCCGGACCAACTGGCGAAGCTCTTCCAGAGCCAGTCGGGCGGCATCCTTGGCATGTTCAACATGTTCTCGGGTGGCGCACTGTCGCGGTTCACGATCTTCGCGCTGGGTGTGATGCCGTATATCTCGGCGTCGATCATCCTGCAGCTGATGGCAATTGTTTCGCCGCAGCTGGAAGCGTTGAAGAAAGAAGGGCAGGCTGGGCAACGCAAGATCACGCAGTACACGCGGATCTTCACGGTGGTGCTGGCGACGTTTCAGGCGTTCGGCATCGCGGTCGCGCTGGAAAACCAGCCCGGCCTCGTGATCGATCCGGGCATGGTGTTCCGCTTGACGACGGTCGTGACGCTCGTAACGGGCACGATGTTCCTGATGTGGCTTGGTGAGCAGATCACGGAACGCGGGCTTGGCAACGGTATCTCGATCATCATCTTCGGCGGGATCGCGGCAGGCTTCCCGAATGCGCTCGGTGGTCTTTTCGAACTGGTTCGCACCGGCTCGATGAGCATCATCTCGGCGATCATCGTGGTCGTTCTGATCGCAGCCGTGACGTACCTGGTGGTGTTCATCGAACGCGGCCAGCGCAAGATCCTCGTGAACTATGCGAAGCGTCAGGTCGGTAACAAGATTTACGGCGGGCAGTCGTCCCACCTGCCGCTCAAGCTGAACATGTCGGGTGTGATTCCGCCGATCTTCGCGTCGTCGATCATCCTGTTCCCGGCAACTATCCTGAACTGGTTCAGTTCGGGGTCGCGAACCGGCTGGTTTGCGGACACGCTGCACAATGTGGCCGAAGCCCTCAAGCCTGGCCAGCCCGTGTACGTGTTGCTGTACGCGTTGGCGATCGTGTTCTTCTGCTTCTTCTACACCGCACTGGTGTTCAACAGCAGGGAAACGGCCGACAACCTGAAGAAGAGTGGCGCGTTCGTACCTGGCATCCGCCCGGGCGATCAGACGGCACGCTATATCGACCGCATCCTCACGCGTCTGACGCTGGCCGGTGCGATCTATATCGTGTTCGTTTGCCTGCTGCCGGAGTTTCTGGTGCTGCGCTGGAATGTGCCGTTTTATTTTGGTGGAACGTCGCTGCTGATCATTGTCGTCGTCACAATGGACTTCATGGCGCAGGTGCAGTCGTACGTGATGTCGCAACAATATGAATCGCTGCTCAAGAAGGCCAACTTCAAGGGCGGCGGCGTCCCGATGCGTTGAAAGGACCTATGGCCAAAGACGATGTAATCCAGATGCAAGGCGAGGTGATCGAAAACCTCCCCAACGCAACCTTCCGGGTGAAGCTGGAAAACGGCCATGTCGTTCTGGGACATATTTCCGGAAAGATGCGGATGCACTACATCCGCATTCTCCCGGGCGACAAGGTGACGGTTGAGTTGACGCCTTACGATCTGTCGCGTGCGCGGATCGTGTTCCGGGCGAAGTGATTTAGGAAAAAGGGTAATATCATGAAAGTGATGGCATCGGTAAAGCGCATTTGCCGCAACTGCAAAATCATCAAGCGCAACGGCGTCGTTCGCGTGATCTGCAGCTCGGACCCGCGCCACAAGCAGCGCCAAGGCTGATTAGCGCGCTTGCGCTTTTTGTTTGAGGAAAAACAATGGCTCGTATTGCAGGGGTTAACATCCCGAACCACCAGCACACTGAAATCGGCCTGACGGCAATTTTCGGTGTTGGCCGCACGCGTTCGCGCAACATCTGCGTGTCCGCCGGTGTGCCGTTCAACAAGAAGGTCAAGGACCTGAACGACGCGGATCTGGAAAAGCTGCGTGAGGAAGTGGGCAAGTTTGTCGTCGAAGGCGATCTCCGCCGTGAAGTGACGATGAACATCAAGCGCCTGATGGACCTCGGCTGCTACCGCGGCGTGCGCCATCGCAAGGGCCTGCCCCTGCGTGGCCAGCGTACGCGTACCAACGCACGTACGCGTAAGGGTCCGCGCCGCGCAGCACAGTCGCTGAAGAAGTAAGCGGAACTGAAAGTTACAGGAAAACGTAATGGCTAAGGCTTCGAACAACTCCGCGGCGCAACGCGTTCGCAAGAAGGTTAAGAAGAACGTCGCCGAGGGCGTGGTTCACGTTCACGCGTCGTTCAACAACACCATCATCACGATCACCGACCGTCAAGGCAACGCGCTTGCCTGGGCAACGTCGGGCGGTCAGGGCTTCAAGGGCTCGCGTAAGTCGACGCCCTTCGCAGCTCAGGTCGCAGCCGAATCGGCTGGCCGCGTGGCGATGGAATACGGCGTCAAGAACCTCGAAGTGCGGATCAAGGGCCCCGGTCCTGGCCGCGAATCGGCGGTGCGCGCGCTGCATGGTCTTGGCATCAAGATCACCGCGATCTCCGACGTGACGCCGGTTCCGCACAACGGCTGCCGTCCGCCGAAGCGCCGCCGCATCTAAGGCGTCGTTTTAGCCGAATGCCTGAGCCGCCGGAAACGGCGACCCAGGCTCTCGGCGTTAATGAATTGACTAAGCCCACCGTTCGGCCCAAAGGGCCGGACTAGCGCGATACCGCGGGTTTTCCCACTGAGGTTTCGCGTGATCAATTATCGAAGGAAAGCAACGTGGCACGTTATATCGGCCCGAAGGCCAAGCTGTCCCGCCGTGAAGGCACTGACCTCTTCCTGAAGAGCGCACGCCGCTCGCTCGCCGACAAGTGCAAGCTCGACAGCAAGCCGGGTCAGCACGGCCGCACCTCGGGCGCCCGCACGTCCGACTACGGCACGCAGCTTCGCGAAAAGCAAAAAGTGAAGCGCATCTACGGCGTGCTCGAGCGCCAGTTCCGCCGCTACTTCGCGGAAGCTGACCGCATCAAGGGCAACACCGGCGAAAACCTGCTGCAACTGCTCGAATCGCGTCTCGACAACGTCGTGTACCGCATGGGCTTCGCATCGACCCGCGCCGAAGCGCGCCAGCTCGTGAGCCACAAGGCTCTCACGCTGAACGGCGTCGTCGCGAACATCCCGTCGATGCAAGTGAAGGCTGGCGACGTCGTCGCGATTCGCGAAAAGGCGAAGAAGCAGGCGCGTATCGTCGAAGCCCTCTCGCTCGCAGAGCAAGGCGGCATGGCAGGTTGGGTGTCGGTCGACGCGAAGAAGTTCGAAGGCACGTTCAAGGGCATGCCTGAGCGCAGCGACATCGCTGGCGACATCAACGAAAGCCTGATCGTCGAATTGTATTCGCGGTAATCGGATTGACGGCCGGGGTAACCTCTGTGCTTCGCGCAGGAGGCGGCCTCGGCCGTTTTTTTCAGGTTGTTGCCATCTCAGCCTTATCGGTGTAACGAGCCGAGGGTATTGAAAAGGAAAACCTATGCAAACCAGTTTGTTGAAACCCAAGATCATCGCTGTGGAATCGCTCGGCGACAACCACGCGAAAGTGGTCATGGAGCCGTTCGAACGCGGTTATGGCCACACCTTGGGTAACGCGCTCCGGCGCGTGCTGCTGTCGTCGATGGTGGGCTACGCGCCGACCGAAGTGACGATCGCAGGCGTCGTGCACGAATACTCGACGCTCGATGGTGTGCAAGAGGATGTGGTCAACCTGCTGCTGAACCTGAAGGGTGTCGTTTTCAAGTTGCATAACCGTGACGAAGTGACGGTTACGCTGCGCAAGGAAGGCGAAGGCGTTGTCACCGCTGGCGACATCGAACTCTCGCACGACTGCGAAGTGATCAACCCGGATCACGTGGTTGCGCATCTGACGAAGGGCGGCAAGCTCGACGTGCAGATCAAGATCGAAAAGGGCCGTGGCTACGTGCCTGGCAACGTGCGTCGTTACGGCGAAGAGTCGGCCAAGATCATCGGTCGCATCGTGCTGGACGCGTCGTTCTCGCCGGTTCGCCGCGTGAGCTACGCCGTGGAAAGCGCGCGTGTCGAACAGCGTACCGACCTCGACAAGCTCGTGATGAACATCGAAACCAACGGCGTGATCTCGCCTGAGGAAGCGATCCGCCAGTCGGCCCGCATCCTCGTGGATCAGCTGTCGGTGTTCGCGGCGCTGGAAGGTACGGAAACGGCCGCGGAAGCGCCTTCGCGCGCCCCGCAGATCGACCCGATCCTGCTGCGTCCGGTGGACGATCTCGAACTCACGGTTCGCTCGGCGAACTGCCTGAAGGCCGAGAACATCTACTACATCGGCGATCTGATCCAGCGCACCGAGAACGAACTGCTCAAGACCCCGAACCTGGGTCGCAAGTCGCTCAACGAGATCAAGGAAGTGCTCGCTTCGCGCGGTCTCACGCTCGGCATGAAGCTCGAAAACTGGCCGCCGGCTGGTCTCGACAAGTAAGAAGTCTGGCACGGACGCGGATTTTCCTTTAAAATCCGCGTCTTGCCTTTTTCACATACCGGCCCGTGCCTTGGTCGGGGTTGCCAAACCCGCGAGGCGATAGAAGAGCTGGACCAAAACTTTGTTTCAAGGAAATTGAAATGCGTCACCGTCATGGTCTGCGGAAACTGAACCGCACGAGCAGCCACCGTCTGGCAATGCTCCGTAACATGTCCAACTCGCTCATCGAGCACGAAGTCATCAAGACGACGCTGCCGAAGGCGAAGGAACTCCGTAAGGTTGTCGAGCCCCTCATCACGCTGGGCAAGAAGCCGTCGCTCGCAAACCGTCGTCTGGCGTTCAACCGCCTGCGCGATCGTGACTCGGTCACGAAGCTGTTCGACGTGCTCGGTCCGCGTTTCGCGAACCGTCCGGGCGGCTACCTGCGTATCCTGAAGTTCGGTTTCCGTGTTGGCGACAACGCTCCGATGGCACTGGTCGAACTGCTCGACCGTCCGGAAGTCGCGGAAGAGAACATCCAGGAAGCGGAATAAGCTTTCCGTCGCTTGATCCCCGGATTGAGCGGCACGCAAAAAAGCCAGGCCTAGCCTTAATGCCGTTCAGTTAAGGTCCCGTTTCAGGTACCGAACGGTGTAGCGGAAAGGTCTGGACTTGACGGCCCGTGCGCAAGAGCGCCCGGGCCGTTTTTCGTTGGCAAGCTGCTTGAGCCGCTCGCGCAGGCGCACGAGCAGCGCAGGAAGTTTGCCGTACGAGCGGGTCACGGCTGCCCATGACATCTCATACTGAATCGTGTGAAACGCGCGGATGAAGCTCAGGTCCTCGGGGGCGCGTCCGGCCTCAAGCGCGGCCTTCGCCACCTCCAGCCGGATCAGGTTGTAGGCAATCAGG
>NZ_JAPMAL010000067.1:0-14572 GCF_026343935.1 Paraburkholderia sp. CNPSo 3076
GGCGATCACCTCGGGCGCGAACATGAACTTCGACCGCATGCGCTTCGT
Source organism: Paraburkholderia sp. CNPSo 3076 (assembly GCF_026343935.1). NCBI lineage: Bacteria > Pseudomonadati > Pseudomonadota > Betaproteobacteria > Burkholderiales > Burkholderiaceae > Paraburkholderia > Paraburkholderia sp. CNPSo 3076. The sequence goes on from NZ_JAPMAL010000067.1 coordinate 49, forward strand.
GGCCGAGCGCGCCGAGGTGGGCGAGGCGCGCGAAGCGGTGTTCGCGGTGACGATCCCCGAGGAGCGCGGCAGCTTCAAGCGCTTCTGCGAGCTGGTCGGCACGCGCAGCGTGACCGAGTTCAACTACCGCATCGACGACGCCGAGCGCGCGCACATCTTCGTGGGCGTGCAGATCCGCAACCGCGGCGAGTCGCAGCAGATCGCGAAGACCTTCGTCGATCACGGCTTTCCAAGCGTCGATCTGACCGGCAACGAGCTGTCCAAGCAGCACATCCGCTACATGGTGGGCGGGCGCTCGCCGCTCGCGCACGACGAACGCCTGTTTCGCTTCGAGTTTCCGGAGCGCCCGGGCGCGCTCATGCGCTTTCTTTCGTCGATGGCGCCGAACTGGAACATCAGCCTGTTCCACTACCGCAACCAGGGCGCCGACTACAGCTCGATTCTGGTGGGCATCCAGGTGCCCGCCGCCGAAGACGCCGAGTTCCGCCGCTTCCTTGCCACGCTCGGTTATCCGCACTGGGAAGAGACGAGCAATCCGGCGTATCGGTTGTTCCTGCAATGAAAATAGTCAGGCGTCCCACCAATCGGGACGCCTGCATCTGAAGCGCATAAAGAGCAGAAAGAGTGCAGGAAAACACCAGGCCCGGCAGCAGTGCGCGTCAGTATACTGAGCCACTGCTGCCGGGCGTGGTCGCCTCGGGAAGATTGGGCGCCGTGCGTCGGACTCACCTGGAGGAAGACAAACATGTTGCGGATCGCTCTTGGCTGTCTGATGGTTCTTTCCACGATCGTCGCCGGCGCGCTGCCCGGCGTGGCGCAAGCGGATGCGGCGCATCCCGTCGTCGCGCTGCTGCCCGGCGTCACCGATCCTTTCTACTTCACGATGCATCGCGGCGCCGAGCGCGCAGCGAAGGAAGAAAACATCCAGTTGCTGTTCCAGGTTCCGAAGGCCTGGAACACCACGGAACAGGTGCCGATCCTCAAGGCGTTCATCGCCAAGCATCCCGACGTGCTGCTCGTCTCGCCCGTCGACAAGCAGCAGCTCATCGGCCCGCTCAAGGAAGCTGCCGACGCCGGCATCAAGGTCATCACCGTCGACACCTATATCGGCGACGGCCGCTATCAAACCGGCAAGGGCGACGCCGACTTCCCGCTCTCCTATATCGCTTCGGACAACCTGGAAGGCGGCCGCGTGGCGGCGCGCGCGCTCGCCAAGGTGATCGGCGACAAGGGCACCGTCTATTGCGAGAACAACAAGCCGGGCATCTCCAGCACCGACGCGCGCGCGCAAGGTTTCATGGAAGAGATGAAGAAGCACCCCAACATCAAGGTGCTGGAGACGCAGTACAACGAGGACGACGCCAATCGCGCCGCCTCGCACGTGGCGGCGGTGCTCGCGCGCAATCCCGACCTCGCGGGCGTGTTCGGCGCCAACACGTTTTCGGGCGCGGGCGCGGCGCAAGGCGTGAAGAACGCGGGCAAGCAGGGCGCGGTGAAGGTCGTCGTGTTCGACGCCGTGCCGGGCATCGACGAGCAGATCAGAAGCGGCCTCGTTGATATCGCCATTGCGCAGCTTCCCGACGAGATGGGCTATGACGCCGTGAAATTCGCTGCCGACGCCATCCACGGCAAGAAGATTCCCACTTACAAGGGCACGGGCTTCGTGGTGCTGGACAAGTCGAACATCGACAAGCCGGAGATGAAGCAGCACATCTACTCGAACTAAGCCACGCGAACAGAGCCACATGAACGACAAACGACTCGACAGGCTCGCGCTCGTCAGCAAGGTCTGGCCGTGGCTCTTTCTCGGCACGCTGCTCGTCTTCTTCGAGGCCTGGGCGCGCATCTCGGCGCATCGGTCGTTCGTGTTCAACGCGTACAACCTGCAGTCGATCGGACTTGCGGCGAGCGCGCCGCTGTTGCTGGCGATCGGTCAGACCTTTGTGATCATCACCGCGGGCATCGATCTTTCGGTGGGCTTCGTGATGGGGCTCGCGGCGGTGTGCGTCGCGCAGTTCACGATTCCCGGCGGCGAATCGCCGTGGATCTTGCTGATGTCGATTCCTCTCACGGTGCTCGTGTGCCTGATTCCAGGTTTCGTGAACGGAGTATTGATCGCGCGCCTCGGCGTGCCTGCCTTCATCGGCACGCTCGGCATGTATGGGGTCGCGCGCGGCGTGGGCTTTCTCGCTGCGGGCAGCGGCATGACTGTCTCCGTCAACAATCCTGGGCTCGCGTGGCTCGGCAGCGGCTGGACGCCCGTGATCCTCACGGCCGTGCTGCTCGTCATCATGCACTTCGTGCTCTCGCAAACGCGCTTCGGCCAGTACACCTATGCGATAGGCGGCAATCCGCAGTCGGCGGTGCGCGCGGGCATCAACGTGCGCCGTCATCTATTCGCGATCTATCTGATTGCGGCGGCTTTCGCGGCGGTGGGCGGCATCGTCTACACGGCGCGCTTCGCCGCGGGCGCGGCCAATGCGGGCGAGCCCATGCTGCTCGATTCGATCGCGGCGGTCGTGATCGGCGGCGCGAGTCTCTTTGGCGGCACCGGCAACGTCATCGGCACGCTGATCGGCGCGCTCATCATCGCCGTGATCGAATTCGGGCTCGTGTTCATCGACGTCAACGCGTTCTGGCAATTCATCGTGGTCGGCATCGTCATCATTCTCTCGGTGCTGATCGACCAGTACAAGGATCGGCTCGGAGGCGCGCAATGAGCGTCGCGAGCGACACGCCGATTCTGGAGGCGCGCGACGTCTCGATCCGGTTTGGCGGTGTGGAGGCGCTCAAGCGCGTGTCGTTGCGGCTCATGCCGGGCGAAGTGCTTGCGCTCGCGGGCGACAACGGCGCGGGCAAGTCCACGCTCATCAAGATCCTCTCGGGCGTGTATCGCGCCGATGCGGGCGATCTGCATTTCGAAGGGCGTCCGCTCCAGCTGCGCGATCCGCAGGATGCGCGCTCGCAGGGCATCGAAACCATCTATCAGGATCTCGCGCTCGCCGACAATCTCGACGTGGGCAGCAACATCTTCCTCGGCCGCGAGCCTGTGAGACGGCTATTCGGCTTCCAGGTGATCGACCGGCCGCAGATGGCGCGGGTGGCGCGCGAAGTGCTCGAGCGGCTCGATATCGTGATCCCGCCGCGCAAGCTCACGGGCCCCGTGAAAATGCTCTCGGGCGGCCAGCGCCAGGCGATTGCGATAGGCCGCGCGATTTACTGGAACGCGCGCGTGCTCATCATGGACGAGCCCACGGCGGCGCTCGGTGTGCCCGAGCAACGCAAGGTGATGGAGTTGATTCGCGGGCTCAAGGCGCAGGGCGTGGCCGTGATTCTCATCTCGCACAACCTGCACGATATTTTCGCCGTGGCCGAGCGCATCGTCGTGCTGCGGCGCGGCGAAGTGGCGGGCGAGCGGCGCGTGATCGACACCGATGGCGACGAGATCGTTCGGCTGATGGTAGGCGACACGTATTCGAACGGCGCGCACTGAAACCTGACGCGGTGCGTTCGCCTGCGCGGTGCGGGCATTCGATGGACAATGTCGGCTCGAACCTTCACCGCACGCCTGCTTCCGCCATGAACTACCTCGATCCCGCCGATATCACGAGCTGGCACGCCCACGTCTATTTCGACGCGGCGACACGCGACGCCGCATGGACCTTGCGCGAGGCGATCGAAGCCCGCTTCGGCGAGATCGTGCAGATCGGGCGCTTTCACGAACGCCCGGTCGGGCCGCATCCGATGTGGTCGTATCAGCTCGCCATTGCGCGAGAGCATTTCACGACAGTCGTCGAATGGCTCACGCTCAATCACGGCGCACTCGACGTGTTCGTGCATCCGAACACCACCGATGCCCTGCGTGATCATCGCGACGCCGCCGTGTGGATCGGCCATTCGCACACGCTCAATCTCGGCGCGCTCGGCGGCTGACCATTCTGCGGATTGCGCCGTCCTGTAGCCTGCGGCACGGCGCAATCCTAGACACGCCAGCGGGCCTCAGTGCCCAAACGACTCCGTCTTTGCCGCCGACGATCCGCCCGGCTGCGGCCGCGCGGCCTGCTTGATGAGCAGCGCCGCGCCGGCAACGAGACCGGCGACGGCAACCGTCGCGAAGATGCCTGCAAACGTGAAGTGCCGGCGCGCGAGTTCGGCCACGAGGAACGAGCCCGCAATGCCGCCGAAGCGCCCGATGCCGAGCATCCAGGCCACGCCGGTGCCGCGTCCCTGGGTGGGATAGAACGCGGCCGCGAGCGCAGGCATCGACGATTGCGCCGTGTTCATCAGCACGCCGGAGACGAACACCACGAGCACGAGCAGGGCCACGTTGCCGGCCGCCTGGCCGATGAGCCAGACCGAAATCGCGGTGAGCACGTAGCACACGGCGATGATGCGGTTCGCGTTGAAGCGGTCCATCAGCATGCCGCTCAGCACCGCGCCCACGCCGCCGAGCGGGAAGAGCGCCGAAATCAGCGTGGCGCTCGAGGCCGTGAGGCCGGAGTCCTTGAGCAGCAGCGGCATCCAGTTGATCGACGCGTAGAAGATTACGAGCCCCATGAAATACGCGACCCACAGCATCACCGAGCCGACGAGGTACATCGGCGAAAGCACGACGCCGAGACCCTGGCTTTCCGTTTGCGGGGCGTGCTCCGTCATCGTGAACACCTGCGCCTTGGCGGCGTCGGGCGAGATGCGGGCGAGCGCGGCGCGAATACGCTCGACGGGCCGCTGATTCGCCACCATGTAGCGCACCGATTCCGGCATGCGCAGGAAGAGCGGCACGGCGAGCACGAGCGGCGTCACGCCGCCGAGCATGAGCACGCTGCGCCAGCCGAAGTGCGGAATCATCCACGCCGCGAGAAAGCCGCCGCACGCCGCGCCGAGCGGAAAGCCGCAGAACATCAGGTTGATCACGGTGGCGCGGTTCCGGTCGGGGCAGAACTCGCCCATCATCGTGACCGCATTCGGCATGGCGGCGCCGAGACCCACACCTGTAATGAAGCGCAGCCACGTGAGCTCGCCGATGCTGGTGGAGAACGCCGAAACGAAGCAGGTCACGCCGAACAGCAGCACCGAGCCGACCAGCATGCCGCGGCGCCCGAGGCGGTCGGACAGCGGTCCTGAAGCGAGTGCGCCGCAGGCGAGGCCGAAGAGCGCCGCACTCAGCACGGGCGCGAGCGCGGGCTTGGAGATGCCCCATTCGCCGAGCAGCGAAGGCGCGATGAAGCCGATCGCGGCGGTGTCGAAACCGTCTAGCAGGACGATGACGAAGCACATCGCGAAAATGAACCACTGGAACGGCGAAAACGGATGTTCGTTGATGAAGGTCTGGACGTCGACGGCACGCGGCTGGTCCATGGTTTTGTCTCCTGTCGACCGAGGTTGTCGTTGTATCGGCCCGCCGGGGCGAGCTGCTTTTTCTGGTTTGCCTTACAACCGGGAATAGTAACCGCAGCGCGGGGTTTGCTGGGGATCGTCATCGGGCGCGGCAGGCGGCCGTCTGCTAGCCTGAAAGCAGCACGGCGAGCACGCGCGTGCTGCAAGCGTGTCGCGTTGCGCGACAAGGAGTTCCCAATGAAGCCTTTCATCGCCCACGCGGCCATGCCGTGCCTCATGGCAGGCGCGATGCTGGCAGGTGCGCCCGGTGAGGCGTTTGCCCAGCTCGCGCCGAATGACGACCTGCGCGCGCCGCAAAATAGCCTCGCGCTCATGCCGGGCGCCCAGCCCGGCAGCGAATACCCGACCCACGGCAATCGCCAGGCCGGCGAGATGCCGGTCGGTCCCACCGATCCGCGCGGGCAACTCGCGAACGGCCACCCGAACAACGCCGAGGCAGGCGGCTACGGCGCGCCGTTGGCGGGCGTGCGCTCGGGTGGGCAAAGCGGCGCGGGCATGTGAGCGACTGGCCGCTTCAGGTCCGCTCAGGTTGCCAGGCCAGCTGGGCTTCGAGCGTTTCGCCGGGAGCGAGCACGGTGCCGCCCACGTCGATGCGCTGCACGGTTCCTTCGTGACGCAGATTGAGCCAGTCCGTCGTGTTGCTGACCGGTTCCGCGCAGAAGTACGGCAGGCCGGGCGGGCAGAAGACCACGAAGAAGTCGAGTGGCGTGCTTGCGCGCAGCGCGAGACGACGGCCTTCGTGCGGCCACTCGATGACCGCCTCGCGGCGCCAGCCGGAGAAGTTGTTGTCGAGATCGAAGTCGTCGACGATCAGGCCGGCCTGCAGGGCGTCGACGGCCGGGTGGGCGCTGAGCGAGACCGGCAGGACTTCCGTGTCGATTTCCCACATGGCCCGCACGCGCGCGGCGATGCGCGTGCCGGGCGGGCGCGGGTAATACGGGTGATGGCCCAGGCCGAACGGCATGGGCCGCGCGGCGAGGTTGCGAGCCCACAGGCGCACGGTGAGGCCGCTGGCGTCGAGCGTGAGGTGCTGGCGCGCTTCGTAGCGAAACGGCCAGCCTGTGCCAGCGTGTGAGCCGGCCTTGTGCGATCCGTGGGATTCACGCGCTTCATGTGGCGCGTTCGGCTCGTGCAGGAAGTGCAGCGTGAGCGTATCGGCCGTTTGCGCCTCGACCGTCCAGGGCCGCCGCCATGCGTGGCCATGCAGCGCGTGGCGCAGCGCGCCGGTGCCGCTCGGCAGGTCGATCATCTCGCCTTCGAAGCGAAATCGTCCGTCGCGGATGCGGTTGCAGTACGGCATCAGCGGAAAGCTCGCCATGCCGAGCGGATCGCGCGCGTCGATGGCGGCGCGCGTGGCGGGGCGCAGCCAGTGCGACGCCGGGGTCTTGCCGGCTGCGTCGTAGAACGCGGCGATCGAGCCGCCGACGTGCGGCGCGACGAGCGCGCGCGCATCGCCATGGGCCAGCGTGACGAGCTGGCCGTCGTCGAGCGCGGTGGCGTCGAAAGCGATCGCCGGGGGCGACGAGGGTGTCGATCGGGCAGTCAAATGAGCGTTCTCCAGTACATCGTTTTATTACTAATAAAAGATAATATAGGCGTTGAAATTGCTGATGATGAAGCCAAAAAATGGTGACATACGCCAATTGATGGCCAAAATTATTAGTGCTACGCTTCGGGCCACCAGCGCGGCCCCGAGCGCGCGCCGCCGCGCCGCGCAGTCCTCCCGCAGTCCCCTCAGATCCGATGAAAAAATCGACGCAACGCCGCCCGACCATGACCGACATCGCGAAGGCCGCAGGCGTGTCGCAATCGACGGTTTCCCTCGTGCTCAACGGCGCGGTCGGCGCCAAGCTTTCCGAAGCGACGCGCCTGAAGGTGCATGAAGTCGCGCAGTCGCTTGGTTACCAGTTGCCGATCCGTGCGGTGCAGACGCCCGCGCCGGCAGGCGAGCGCAATCTCATCGTCTATCTCGCCGACGAAGTCTCGACGAGTCCGCACCCGGTCGTGAGCATCGACGGCGCGCGCGACGCCGCCTGGAACAACGGCTGTCTGCTCGCGGTGTTCTCGACGCATGGCAACGCCCAGATGGAGCAGCAGGTGCTGCAAACGCTCGCCATGCCGAATGTGCTTGGCGTGATCTACGCGACCGTGTACACGCGCAAGGTCACGGTGCCGCCCGCGCTGCTGAAGGTGCCGGCCGTGCTGCTCAACTGCTACGCGTCCGATCACGCGCTCTCTTCGGTCGTGCCGGCCGAAGTGGCGGGCGGCCATACGGCCACCGAATATCTGATCGAAGCAGGGCACCGGCGCATCGGCTTCATCAACGGCGAAACCTGGCAGGACGCGGCGAAAGACCGTCTCAAGGGCTATCGCCAGGCGCTCGCGACTGCGGACCTGCTGTTCGACGAGCGCCTCGTGCGCGACGGCGACTGGAGTTCGGGCAAGGGTTTCGAACTCACGCTCTCGCTCATGCGCGAGCCGAATCCGCCTACCGCGATCTTCTGCGCCAACGACCTGACGGCGATCGGCGCGATCGAGGCGCTCAAGCAACTCGGGCTGCGCGTGCCCGAAGACGTTTCGGTGATGGGCTACGACGACCAGGAAATCGCGCGCCACACCCACCCGCCGCTCACCACCGTCGTGCTGCCCAACTACGAGCTTGGGCGATGGGCCGTCGAGACGCTGCTGCAGGAAGAGCAGAACCGCAGCGCCGGCGCGCCGGTGCGCCACCGCACCGTGAAGCTCGACGGGCCGCTCATCGAACGGACCTCGGTGTGCGCGCCGGACCCCGCCTCCCCCGTGAATACCCTCATTAATATCTCAGAAAATTGACTGGTAATATTAGCTGAAGCAGTGACAGTAATAATTCGGCGTCGAGCGTCGTACGCGATGCCGATGAAACAAGAAAGACAAAAAAGCCGCGGTGGGGCCGCAGGCCTGCGCCGTTCGTGTCATTCACAGCTTTGCATGGGACCGTACCCGGCGCCGAAGCGTCAGGCGCGGTCGACAGGAGACAGCCATGCGTCATCAACGAATCCAGTCCGCCCTCATTGCCGCCGGTTTTTGCCTGGCGAGCGCGTTCGCCGCGAGCGTTCACGCGCAGTCCAATGCCGGCGCGCAGAAAGTCCAGTCGAATTCCAGCGAGAGCTGCACGAATCCCAAGCCGGGCGGCAAGAAGCTGAGCGACATGGTGGTGGGGTTCTCACAGTCGGAGAATGAACAGAACCCGTTCCGGGCGACCGAAACCGCCTCGGTTCGCGCAGCGGCGAAGGAAGCGGGTGTGAAGCGCCTGCTTTATACGAACGCGAACGCCAACCAGGCCAAGCAGGTCGCCGACATCGAAAGCATGATCAACCAGGGCGCCGAGGCGCTCATCATTGCGCCCAACGACTCCACGGGCCTGCAGCCCGCGCTCGCCCAGGCGCGCGCGAAGGGCATTCCCGTCGTGACGATCGACCGGCAAACGGCGGGCACCGCGTGCGACGACTTCATCACGTTCCTCGGCTCCGACTTCTACAAGCAGGGCGAGCGCGCCGCGAAGGCGCTGGCCGACGCCACGGGCGGCAACGCGATCATCGCCGAGATCCAGGGCGGCTACGGCAACACGGTGGAAAGCCAGCGCACGGACGGCTTCGCGAACGGCCTCAAGCCCTATCCCGGCATGAAGATCATTGCGGCGCAAACCGCGAACTGGTCGACGACCGAAGCGCAGAAGGTGATGGAGCAGATCCTGCTCGCGCACCCGGACGTCAACGCCGTCTACACCCACGCCGACACGATGACCGTCGGCGCCATCAAGGCGCTGCGCCAGGCCGGCAAGCTCAACGGCGTGAAGATCGTCTCGATCGACGGCACGAAGGAGATCGTCACGGATATCTCGAACGGCATCGTCGCCGCCGACGTCGAAACGAACCCGCGCTTCGGTCCGCTCGCCTTCAAGTCGCTGGAAGACTATCTCGCGGGCAAGCCGGTGCCGCAAAAGCAGATCATGGACGACGCGCTCTTCGACCGGAACAACGCGCAGCCGTCGCTCGCGCAGGGCAAGGTCTACTGAGCCGCGCGCGCACGATGACGACGAGCGTCCCCGTCAATCGCGCCGTTTCCGCCACAACCCCGCCACGCGCCGTGCTCGAAACGCACGGCGTTTCGAAGACCTTCGGTGTGGTGCGCGCGTTGCGCGACGTCTCGCTCACGCTGCGCGCGGGCGAGGTGCACGGCCTCGTGGGCGAGAACGGTGCAGGCAAGTCCACGCTGATCAAGGTTCTCACCGGTTTTCATCACCCCGACTCGGGCGCGCTCACGCTCGACGGCACGGACGTCGCGTTCGACAGTCCGCGCGCCGCGCAGGGCGCGGGCGTGTGCGCCGTGTATCAGGAAATCAACCTGATCCCGGAGCGCAGCGTGGCCGACAACATCTTTCTGTGCCACGAACCGAAACGCTTCGGCATCCTGATCGACAGGAAGCGCATGCTCGAGCGCGCCGCCGACATCGTGCAGCGCTACCGGCTCGCCGTCGACCCGGCCGCGCGTCTCGGTTCGCTCGGGCTCGGCGCGCAGCAGATGGTGGCGATCGCGCGCGGCGTTTCGCTGGGCGCGCGCGTGCTGATCCTCGACGAGCCGACTTCGGCCCTGAGCGGTGCGGAAGTGGACGTGCTGTTCGAAGTCGTCGATCGCCTGCGCGCCGAGGGCATTGCGCTGCTGTTCGTGAGCCACCGTCTGTCCGAATGCTACCGGCTGTGCGATCGCTTCACGGTGATGCGCGACGGCGCCGTGGTCCGCACGGGTACGCCCGACGAACTGCCGCGCGCGGCATTGATCGCGGCCATGCTGGGCCGCGAGAGCGCGGGCGAGCACGCGTGGGCCGAGCGCTCGGGCAGCGCCGATGCCGACGCCGACGCCACGCCTGCGCTCGCCGTCGACCATTTGCAGTGGGGCAACCGCGTGCGCGACGTGTCGCTGCGCGTGGCGCGCAGGGAGATCGTCGGCCTGGCCGGCCTGCTCGGGTCGGGCCGCACGGAAACGTTCAAGACGATCTTCGGCGCGCAGAAGGCCGATGGCGGCGAGGTCGATGTCGCCGGCCGCGCGCTTACGCATGCAAACCCGGCGCGCTCGATCGGGCGCGGGCTCGCCTTTCTTTCCGAAGACCGCCGCGCGGAAGGCATTTTCCCGCGTCTCTCGGTGCGCGAGAACATCGTCGCGAGCCTGCTGCCGCGCATTTCGCGCTTCGGCTTCATCTCGCGTGCGAAGGAGGCGCAAGTGGTGCGGGAGTCGATCGAGCGGCTCGGCATCAAGACGGCCGGCCCTGGTGCGTTCATCACGACGCTCTCGGGCGGCAACCAGCAAAAGGCGCTGATCGCGCGCTGCCTGTCGACCCGCCCAACGGTGCTGCTGCTCGACGATCCCACGCGCGGTATCGACGTCGGCGCAAAGGAGGAGGTGCATCGCGTCGTGCAGGAGCTTGCGCAGGAGGGGCTCGCGGTGGTGGTCACGTCGTCGGAGATGGAGGAGCTGCTTGCGCTGACCGACCGCCTCGTCGTGCTCAACGAAGGCGCGACCGAGGGCGGCATGCCAACCGCTGGCGCGCATCCCGACGACGTGCTCGCCGTACTGGCCGGCGCCGGTTCCGGCGACAGCGCCGACCACGGCGGCGGCACCTCGTGAGCGACCCCGCGCCAAACCCGCCACAATCCACGACACCCGCTCCGATGGCGACCAACCTTGAATCGAACGAGGCAAGCTTGAGCCCCTCGAATCCTTCGAATTCCTCGAACCGTTCCGTCTCGCCTGTGTCCGGCACCGCGGCGCGCGCGCAGACCTGGCGCACCGTGCTGCGCGAGCACAGCGTGTACTTCGCGCTCGCCGCGCTCGTGGCGTTCAATCTCGCGGTCACGCCCGGCTTCTCGAATCCCTTCGCGGCGCGCAGCCTGCTGTTCGAGGCAGCGCCGATCGTGTTGATCGCGCTGGGCCAGAATCTCGCGATCGCGACGCGCGGCATCGATCTCTCTGTGGGATCGGTGATGGCGCTCGCCAGCGCGTCGATTGCCGTGTTCCTGCCGTATGGCGTGGGCCCGGCGCTCGTGGGCGCGGTCGCGGTGGGCGCCGTAGTCGGCTTGTGCAATGGGTTCCTCGTGGCGCTGCTCGCCATCGATCCGCTGATCTCGAGCCTCGCCTTGCTGGTCGCCGCGCGCGGGCTCGCGCAGGCGCTGCTGGGCGGCTCGCGCGTGAATCTGCCCGACACGCCCGCATTCGATCTGCTCGGCGCCGGCGCGCTCGGCCCGCTGCCGATCGTCATGCTGATCGCGCTTGGGCTCGCGGTGGTGGTGGCGTTCGTGGTGCGGCGCACGACCTTCGGGCGCTATGCGATTCTCGTGGGCGCGAGCCGCGGCGCCGCGTTTCTCGCGGGCATTCCGGTGCGGCGCACGCTCTTTCTCGTCTATGCGGTGAGCGGCACGCTTGCCGGACTCGCCGGCGTGTTCGCGTCGTCGCGGCTTGGCGCGGCGGATCCCAACTATGTGGGTGTGAACTTCGAACTCGATGCGATTGCCGCTTCGGTCATCGGGGGCACGCCGCTGTCGGGCGGGCGCATTTCGATTGTCGGCGCGGTGTTCGGCGTGCTGCTGCTGCAGGTGCTCGACGCGAGCTTCATCATGAACAACATCAGCTTCACCTACGCGCAGATCCTCAAGGCGGTGTTCATCGTCGTCGCGCTGTATCTGCAACGCTCGGGAGCCTGACACAATGCACAAGGCCAAACCAGCGGACGCTCAATCCGCCGACGCACCGGGTGCCAGCCGACGCGCGCAAGTGATCGCGCTCGTGCAGTCGCGGGGGGCGATCGCGATGCTCGTGGTCGTCGCGCTCGTGGCCGGCATGGTGTTTCCCGACTTCCTGCGCCCGGCGAACCTCGCGGACATCGCCTCGAACGGCGCGTTTCTCGGGCTCGTCGCCGTGGGGCAGAGCATCGTCATCATCCTGGGTGGATTCGATCTTTCGGTCGGGTCGATGGTCGGACTCGGCACGGTGCTGGCCGCCTATGCCGCGCCGTATGGCTGGGGCGCTGCGATGCTCGCGCCCGTGGCGGCGGGTTTCGTCGTCGGGCTGGTGAATGGCGTGCTGATCGCCCGCGCGCGCATGGCACCGTTCATCGTCACGCTTGCGGCGCTGCTTGGGCTCAAGGGGCTCGCGCTCGTGCTCGCGAGCCAGGATCTGCTGATTGCCCATCCGGGTTTCTTCGCGCGCATCGCCAATGGCTCGGTGTTTGGCGTCAACAATCTCATTTGGGTGCTCGTGGTCGTCTATGCGCTCGGCGGCGCGCTGCTCAATCACACGCGCTTTGGCGCGGCGATCTTTGCGATCGGCGGCAACGAAGAGGCGGCGCGCATGCTGGGCGTGCGCGTGGAGCGCGTGAAGATACTCGCCTATGGATTGTCCGGTGCGCTCGCCGGTCTCTCGGGGGCGCTGCTGGCGTCGCATCTGGACTCGGGGTTGTCGGGGGCGGGGACCGGCTACGAACTGCAGTCGATCGCCGCGGCCGTGATCGGCGGCGTGCTGCTCACGGGCGGCGTGGGAACGATGGCCGGACCGCTGGCCGGCGTGCTGCTGCTCGGTGTCATCGACAATGTGATCAATCAGGTCGGCACGCTGAGCCCTTACTATCAGAACCTGGCGAGCGGCGCATTCCTGCTCGCTGCGGTGATCGTTCAGACGGTGCTCACCGGGCGCCGGCATGGCGCGGCGCGAGCCGCGGGCGCGACGCGGCGGCGGGCGACCGCGGGCTCTTGATGGATGACGTCTCGAGCTGCCGGTTTCCAAACGCGTTTTGCTGATGGCGAGCCTATTGATGCGAAACACTCAGCTTCACGCGGGTCGAGCCATCGGTCTGCGCGGTGATCTCGGTCCGGCTGCCGCGCTGCCCCAGATAGAAGTGCTGGCGGCCGGGCGAGTTCACGTCATGCGTTGCGTCGGGCAGGCACGAGGCAATGTCGGCGCCTACCCCTTCGAGCGCGTTCGTCCCCGATCCTGCGTCGCGCGCGCTCCAGACGCACTGAAAACTTCCGCCGCTCGTTGCGCACTGCGCGTCGTCGCCATAGGGTTGCGCGACGGCGCGTCCGTCGTCAGGACTCAGTGACGCGAAATGCTGCGGCGCCGCCGCAACGATGCGCTTTAGCGCTGCGCAAGGGCTTGCGCTGTCGTCCGCATGAGCGGTCAGGGGGATGCCTGGTATGACAATCGCCGAGCAAAGCGCGAGGATCCGGATGATCGGTGGGTTCATGGTGTTCCGCTGCGTGAGAGCAGCGCCTCATCGTGGCAGGTGAGGGCTGCGCTGCAAGCGGCGTGCCGGGAATGGCCCTTGCAAGGTCGCGTCGGACCACGCATCACGAGGAGAACGCCATGAGGGATCCGTTCGATCGCATGACGAAAGCGGGCGCATTGCTGCTCGGCCTGACCTTCGCGATGGCGAGCAGCGGCGAATCGCGCAACGAGCAGGAACACGCGTGCCGCGGCGATGCGTTCCACTTCTGCGCGCGTGCGATTCCCAACAAGGAGAAGATCGCGGCGTGCCTGAAGCAGCACTACGATGAGCTCTCGCCGCCGTGCAAAGCGATGTTCGACCCGCCGACGATGGTCGATCCGAAGTCATGAGCGCGAATGCCGCTCAACTGAAAAGGGCTTGCAGACTCGCGATCGAGGCGATAAGATTCGCCCCCTTCGCAGTTCGATGTCTCTGACATCAGGGCAGCGAAGGCCGCCGCGGAAACCGGCGGACGCAGGAGTCGGCAGCTTTTTAAGCGGTGAGCGAAAAAAAGGGGTTGACGAAGCGAAAAAGATTCTTCATAATCTCGTTTCTCTGCTGCTGACGCAGCAACGCAGAAAGAAGCCGGTAGTTGAGTGGTTGTCTGAACGAAACTGCGCGGCGACTTCGCGATCGATCTTTAAAAATTTACAGCCGATAAGTGTGGGCGCTTGATGCGGTGGCGGCCTGATGTGGTTCTTCGGAGCGATATCGGGAGCAGCAAAAGTATCAAGAGTCTCACACTAAAGTAAGTCAGGTTTTTGAATTTATTCAGAACCTGTCAGCTTTGAGTGAGCGACCGGTCTCGAGAGAGACCGAAAACAGTAACAGGTA
>NZ_JAPMAL010000068.1:0-14276 GCF_026343935.1 Paraburkholderia sp. CNPSo 3076
GCAACGAGACACATCAGTCAAGAACCGACCCAGATGCGCAGCTCTATCGCAAAGGCAAAACGGCCAGCGAATTGCGGTACATGGGCCATACGCTGACCGATAACCGGCACGGCCTGGTGGTCAACGCGCGCGTGACACGCGCCGACGGGCATGCCGAGCGCGAAGCGGCCAAGATCATGATCCACGACGCACGGCAAGCGGTGGAGGACCCGAACGTAGAAATTACGTTGGGTGCAGACAAGGGTTACGATGCCCAGGAATTCATCGAGGCGTGTCAACAGATGAAGGTCACACCGCATGTTGCGCAAAACACCTCGGGGCGACGTTCGGCAGTGCCCGATACGATTGCCTCGAGCGCGGGCTACGCCATTTCGCAGCAAAAGCGCAAGTTGATCGAACAAGGTTTCGGCTGGGCCAAGACCGTGGGACGCATGCGCCAGGTGATGGTGCGCGGGTTGAAGAAGGTGGACCAGATGTTCGTGTTGAACATGGCAGCCTTCTACAACCTCGTGCGCATGCGATCGCTGGCACAGTTCCGTCCATAGTGGCGGGGAAAAGGCGCCAATGAGGCCAGAAGTCGGCCTCACAGCGCTTTAAAAAGGTGGATTCGCGTTGAAATTGCACAATGCGAAAGATTTAGCGGCAGTGGGCGCGCAAATCGTGGAAGGCCGCTTCCCGTCGAGGGGTATTTCCGCAACCTGCTAACCCACCCTTCTGCAGTTAGGGAAGTCAATGCTGGAAGATCCACTGGTCGTGCTCGTCGAGCGCTATTGAGCTCACAGGCAATGAGATGGACAAGAGAACAATGAAGAGTCACACGCTTGCAATGGCACATGGATCAAGGTGCTGGCGTCGTGACCCGACGCAAACGCGCGGGCGCGACGAGGTTTCTGACCCGATGAAAATTCCATCGTTGTCACCGCCCTTAAGGTTGACCCAGAGCACATTGTCGGATCTCAGGTATAGCACCTCCATTTTCACACTATCGACACAACTATCCATAGCCCGCGTCAGATTGCTAAAGACATCAATTTTACTTGCTTGATTCCGCTACAGGAGATTGCTATCGTCGATTGCATAGACATTCCGGCGCGGCATTTTCTACTGACGAGCAACACGTTATCGGCAACGAATCATAGGATCTCGACTTGTTCTATCGAGATGCGTGCGTCATTCCCGCCATCATCGTCTTTCGCCTCGATGCATTGCCATTACAGGAGAGGAATCCATGAAAAACTACGTCACATCTTCAAAAGTTCCATCGCCGACCGTCGATCTACTGTATGACTATGCTCCGTTTTTGGAGCGGGGCGCATCTGTAGGGGCAATCGGAACGCTTTCCTCGGATATCGCAAGTCCACGCGTTGCTATCGTGGGGGCAGGCGTCAGCGGCCTTGTGGCCGCGAACGAACTGATGCGAGCAGGTGTAGGCGACGTCACTGTGTTTGAAGCTCGCGATCGCATTGGCGGCAGGTTGTGGTCACAGCCGTTTGATTCAGAGCACCCAGATCTCATCGCCGAAATGGGCGCAATGCGGTTTCCTCCAAGTGCGACCGGTCTTTTTCATTACCTTGAGCGGTACGATATTCCCACCACAGCATCGTTCCCCGATCCTGGAGTCGTTGATACGGAACTACATTATCGCGGCGTTCGCCATATCTGGCCGGCCGGAAATCCGCCACCGCCTCTATTCAGGCGTGTACACGAAGGCTGGAGAGCTCTCTTGCAGGATGGATGCGTGATCAACGGCACATCTCTCGTCGCGCCGGCCGAAATTACGGCCATGTTGAAATCGCAGCGCTTCAATGAGGCATGCGCCGCGTGGCAAACATGGCTGGATTTATTTCGCGACAGTTCGTTCTATGCCGCCATCGTCACCATTTTCACGGGTGCTTGCCCGCCTGGAGGTACTGCTTGGGAAAGGCCGTACGACTTCGAGCTGTTTGGATCTCTTGGGATTGGCTCGGGTGGTTTTCTCTCCGTTTATCAGGCCGGATTCACCGAAATTTTGCGTCTCGTCATTAACGGTTACATGGACGATCAACGCCTCATCTCGTGCGGAATTTCAACGTTGGCTGAACGTATTGCAGACGAGAATATTTATGGAAGCACCGTCGCCGAACGGGTTCGCTTCAGCGGCGTCGGTCGCATCTACAAAGAAGGTGCAGAGATCAAGCTCGTGACCGACAATAACGAAATTGCGACCTTTGACCGGGTGATCGTCACCAGCAACAACAGGGCGATGCAGATGGTTCATTGCTTGACAGATGACGAAACGTTTCTCAGCCGCGACGTGTCCAGAGCAGTCAGAGAAACACACCTGACCGGATCGTCAAAGCTCTTCATGCTCACCCGAGACAAGTTCTGGATAAACAAGAAACTGCCCGTCACCATCCAGTCTGACAGCTTCGCACGAGGCGTATACTGCCTTGATTACGAACCTCACAACCCAGATGGTCGGGGTGTGGTTTTGCTCAGCTACACTTGGGAGGACGACGCTCACAAGTTGCTGAGTGTTTCAGACAAAAAAGAGCGGTGCGAGTGCTTCGTCGACGACCTGTCTACCTTCCATCCAGAATTTGCGCGTCACCTCGTCCCTGCAGATGAGGACTATGAACGCTGCGTCCTCCATCATGACTGGCTGACCGATCCGCATTCGTCCGGCGCCTTCAAGCTCAACTACCCAGGTGAGGATGTCTATTCGCAGCGTCTGTTTTTTCAATTCCAGACGGCAAACGATCCAGCAAGCGATACTGGGCTCTACTTGGCAGGATGCGGCTGTTCTTTCACCGGTGGGTGGATTGACGGAGCCGTGCAGACAGCGATCAACAGCGCATGCGCCGTTATACGTAGCGTCGGGGGTGATCTTTTACCTGGCAACCCTCTTGACGATATACGCAGTGCCTACTGCTACTAATATCGCACTCCCCGACCTCCCACGTGCAAAATTTCATGCATTTTCAAAACACTCTTGAATCGCTTTGCGACGTCATAAGGTCTGGAGCAGTTACAGCGGAAGAGATCCGGGATCGCGCACTGAACGCCGACGCTAACCAGACACATCTAAACTGTTTCATACGTGCTCGCAGCCCGGAGGCGCACTTCGCGAGAGCGAGGGACAATCTGAGAGGCACGCCACTCTACGGCATTCCTTTTTCTACAAAGGACAATATCTGCGTCAAGGGACTCCCTGTAACCGCCGGGACACCGGGCATGGAAGATTGTATAGCCACACGCGACGCACTTGTGGTCAGAAAGCTCAAATCCCTCGGCGCCGTCGTCGCCGGCAAGAACAACATGCATGAACTGAGCTTTGGAATCACGTCCGTCAATCCCCATTGGGGAACCGTGGGCAATCCGGCGGCTCCGGGCCATTTGGCCGGCGGAAGCAGCGGCGGCTGCGCCGCAGCTGTGGCAGCGGGTATTGTCCCGATGGCGATTGGAACCGACACTGGCGGCTCGGTGAGGATACCTGCGGCCTTTTGCGGCATAACGGGTTTCAGACCAACAAGTGGCCGTTGGTCTTCAGCCGGGATCATTCCGGTTTCACGCACGAAGGATTCACCGGGCCTCCTGACGCGAACGGCAAAAGACGCTTTGTTTCTATACGACTTGCTGAGCTCCGATAGC
Source organism: Paraburkholderia sp. CNPSo 3076 (assembly GCF_026343935.1). NCBI lineage: Bacteria > Pseudomonadati > Pseudomonadota > Betaproteobacteria > Burkholderiales > Burkholderiaceae > Paraburkholderia > Paraburkholderia sp. CNPSo 3076. Next base: position 3,631 of record NZ_JAPMAL010000068.1, read on the forward strand.
CAAATCCCGTCAAAACAAACAAATACTCGCTGTCGACTCGGTCTTCCACGCTCCATGTGGGATGACTTGGATGATGATGTTCGGATGCATTGCTGGCAGGCGATCAGGCGTCTCACTCGCGCAGGCTTTCAGTGCGTCGACCTCGATGACGAGGTTGTTTCCGAATTAAATAAGTTCGGCACTTTTACCATTCCAGTCTACGAATTTTTTACGGACTTTCCGCGCGCACTGCTCTCGTTTGGATGGGGAAGTAGGGTTAATGCTGTGTTCGACAACATTCATGACAAGTGCGTGAGGAGCATCATTCACCAACACCTTGACGGAAGTCTGATCTCCGCGAAAGACTATACCGCCGCAGTACAGAACATTAACGCTTTGCGGCTACAAATGAATGCGCTGCTCAACGCCCAAGGGATCGATTTTCTCGCTTATCCCACTGTCCCGCGCAGCACTCCTCACGTTAGCGATGCACAGCGTCCAGGACTGTTCGCAGACGTAATACGCAACACCGACCTCGCCAGCAATGTCGCAATGCCCTCCATTACGTTGCCTGTGGCGCCGAACGATGCATTACCCGTGGGATTAAGCCTTGATGCCGCACGCGGCCAAGACCGCCGGCTCCTCCTGATGGCAGCCGCTGTGGAAGAGATTCTTGCTTCGTAGCGTACGCGACTTTCAACCGCGCTGGCGCTGGACTTCCAAACGCTCACGCACTGCTCGGAGGTAAGCAATCCATGCAGATTTCGTCGCAAAGAATAAGCATGCTTTTTGACGCGGGTAGCTTTGTGGACCATGATCCAAGAGCGGACGCCCACTTCCTCTGCGGCGAGGGACTAATCAATTCGGTCAAGTCGTTTCTGGTCATGAATCGTGGACAAGACTGTATGTTCAAGGGATCCGGACAATGGCGTACCGCCGAGCAAATCATAAGCACAGTGAATCAGGCCCGGGACCAGCGGGCTCCGTTGATCTACATTCAGGATCATCCGGGAGAGGTGGGCAGTTTCGATACAACGAAAGTAATCTCGTCGGATATGTCGAGACTGCTTTTGTCTCCAGCAGGCATGGGCAGGGTCAGCGCGTCGCTTGCAGAGTTCGCAGAAGCCAATCTGCTGATCTCCGCAATACTAGGACCGACGTCAGGCCCGTTGGCTCTTCCGATTATGCTCGCCGATCTGGTGTTGATGACTGAGAAAGGGGCTCTATGTATGGGCCGTCCGGATATGGTGAAGGCGATGCTGGCTGAGCAGTCAGATCTGTATTCGCTTGGCGGAACAGACGTTCACAGCAGGGGCTCGGGGTCAGTTCAACTCGCGTTCAAGGATGAACGCCGTTTATTTGAATGCGTAAGAGATTTTCTACGCTGCCTCGTCAAAGACACAGCGCTTGAATATGAGGAACCCGACGCCGTCGATTTTGAAAATCTGATTCCGCCCAATCACCGCACCCCCTACGACATGCATCATTTGCTGCTCTCTTTTGTCGACAAAGGCAGCTTCACTGAAACAAACGCCGAATACGCACGAGAAGCACTGACGGGCTATGCGCGCATTAAGGGACATTTCGCGGCAATCGTGGCAAACAACCCGCGATTCAACAGCGGCGCCATCCACCGGAAATCCGCGGCCAAGATGGCAAAGATGATAAACATTGCTGCAAAGACCAGCATGCCAATCATCTTCCTTGCCGATGTTCCCGGGTTCATGATAGGCAGGGAAGCTGAAAATAGCGGCATATTTTTGGCAGCAGCGGAGTTGTTCAGAGCACATGTCAGATGCAACGTACCTAAGCTACTCCTTGTCGTCCGAAAAGCCTACACCGGCGGTGTGTATGCGATGAGCGGCCCCGGATTCGATCCAATAGCCGTGCTGGCGTATCCGCAGGCGCACATCGGCGTTTTTAGCGCGGACACGATGAGCAAAGTGATGTCTGGTGCTGAAGGCGCTATTAAAGACACTATGCGAAAGCTATCGGACGAGATCCAGAATCCAAATCTCTTGAAGGCTGATGGCCTGATTACAGACGTAATAGAAATCGAAACAACTAGACAACAGGTTGTCAGATATCTGTTTCCGACGTGACACGGTCTGTTCCTCACGGAAGATTTGAGCGTACGGCCGCGCGCAATGGCGCCTCGAAGAGGACCATTTTGCACCATCAAAAGCCCTCAGGAAGTTTGAGCAAAATCGAGGCTCTGACGATGCGCAATCAGCCATACCTGATCGTTTACCTCTACATAGAACCGGACTGCCGCCGCAGAATTTGGAAGAAGGTCGCAGAAACTCAGGTGCTCACGTGAAGTTGCGCGCCTGCGCCTTACTGCCATCGCGACGTTCCACGTACGTTGCCATGCCCGAGTTCCTGCATCGTGTCGGTAATTTGCGCGCTTGTCCCTGTTTCACCCGATCGTCTGTCGGGGACAACGTGGCGAAGACCGTCGCGCGTGCCAGCGAATTTGCTATCAGCCGCTAATCGTCGGCGTTGTCAGTCCAGCACCGGGACTTCTGACATTACCGCCTCGAGTGGCGTTGTTGCATAAATCTGGCTGCGACATGCTGACGTTTACGCGCAACGCCGTACGGGCGTGGCTCTGTTAACAGTTCGGTTTCCTGCGTACATTCTCGATTTTTGCCGAGAAGATGCGCAAGGACACGAGCAGCAAGCAATCGAGTTCGAAAGCCGAATACCGCGTCAAGAACTGGGCGCAGTACAACGCAGGCCTTTCGCCTGCCACTGCGCGCACTCCAAGGGTTCGCGCTCAGCCTGGGCAGCTTGCCTTCCCCGGCTTGCCGGTGCCGCCGCGCGCAGACCCTGAAGGTCGCGCTGCCAGTGCTGCACACCGGCGAGCCGTTGCACCTCGTCGTCGATAGTACTGGACTGAAGGTCCACGGCGAAGGCGTGGAAGGTCCGCAAACACGGCTGGTCCAAGCGCCGCACCTGGCGCAAGGTCCATCTGACGATGGACGCGAACACCGGCCAGATTTGCGCCGCGCTGATGACGCATCAGGACGAGGGAGATGGCGAAGTGCTGCCCGATTTCCTCGACCAGATTCCCGCTGACGTGGCGATCGACACCGTTGGTGGCGACGGCGCCTACGACACCAGGCCTTGCCACGCGCAGATTGCCGCGCGCGCCGCTACGCCGTCTATTCCACCACGCGAGGGCGCAATGCCCTGGCCTGACAGCACGCCCGGTGCGGCGTGGCGCAATGCGGCCATCGATGCAATCGCCCAGAGCAGCAGGAGCGAATGGAAGCAAGAGAGCGGCCACCACCGGCGCTCGCTTGCAGAGACCCTGATGTACCGCCTCGAGATACTCACGGGCCCCTGCCTGTGGGCGCGCGCGATCGGCTCCCAGGCGACCGAGGTATCGATTCGTGCAGGCGTGCTCAACCGCATGGCGGCGCTCGCCCGCCCGCAGTCCGTTCGTATCGCCTGAGGTTGAAAACATGGAGGCCACTTCGTCCCTATGCTCGATTTATCGAGTACACCACTTAACTGGTCCCATAGAGGACGCCTTACAAGCGATCGTCGGTTCTTTCGTACCTCGCCATCCGCTCAATTATGATGTAGGACTATATCGGTGCGGCAGCCAGGAAAATCAAATCGTTAAATGCCAGCTGTCGTTTCTCGCGTGTCCCAGTGCCCAGATGCCCCTGAGAGACGAACTCGCCGCTGTGGGTTTCGTGCCACGCCAACCCCACTGTGGCGGTATAGGAATGACGGTCGACCGCGATCAGATTGCCGTCGTGTCGTAGAAGAGCAGGGTCGGTGAACAGTGTGGCAATCAACTCTTGCAACAAATCAGTTGTGGCTGAATGCCGCCAGTACTTACGACTGAGGTGCAAACGGCATTTAGAACGCGGATGCTTCCGATCCAAACAATCAATTTTCACAATGGCGCGAAGCGATGCATACTAAAACCTGCTGTGTACTCGTCACTGTTATGGTTTGAAGTACTACGGTCCTGATGTTGCTTGACCTGCCAGGTGCAACCCGTGCACTACCGCCCGCACTTCCAATGGCATGCCGAGCCGGCATTTATAGGATGCGCTGGGCCAAATAGTTTAGGACCTGTGAACCGACAGCTGTCAGGCGGCTGACTGGCCAGTACCGCTTTTACCTAGGCTCGCGCATAGAGCGCCGATTCGCCGGAGCAAATGAATGCACGTTGTCGATATTGATCAGATGGCCCTGTTCTTCGTGAACTCATTTGAGCTCGTGATGGTCTTCGCTAACGTCTGCGTCGTACTCGAGCTGATCTTCCCGGCCTACCGCTACAGTTTTTCGTCATACATTCGGGGCGTGCGGAACTGGATAATCCGCATCGGTTGTGGTGCATTAATCTGGCACCTTTACGCTATGGGGCTGCGATGGCTAGGGGTGAAACCACTCCTGACAGTCGATTTTGGGGCGTTGCTCCATTCCGGCAACACGATCGCCGGGGTGTTTATGGCGGTTTTTTCTGGCGTTCTGGTTGCAATTGCCGGCGACTTCTTTTACTACTGGATGCACCGCGCGCAGCACGCAATTCCGTTCCTGTGGCGCTTACATGCGACTCATCACTCGATCCGCGAGTTGACTGCATGGAACTGTAATCATCACATTTCCGAACCGATTGTTTACGCGATGTTTGTAGCACTGCCACTCGCGCTAATCCACTTCAAGTCCGGTGTCGTGCCCGCGGTTGCCATGACGCTAATTAGCTTTCAGGCGCATCTTTCTCACTCCAGCACGCGTGTGAATCTCGGGCCGCTCCGATACATCATCGGCGATAACCAGTTTCACCGCATTCACCACTCAATGGAATCGCATCACCGGCACCAAAACTATGGATTCTTCACCACCATCTGGGACACAGTTTTTCGCACTGCATACTGGCCGGAAAAAGAGGAATGGCCGGAAGTGGGTCTTCGCAACCAACCGGAACCGCATACGGTTCGCGACTACGTTCTGTTCCCGTTTGACCAACGCCGCTGGTTCCGACCGGCAATCAAAAGTGGCAAAAGGAATGAATGACTGACTGACAGTTCGGCAATGTTACGGCTCATATCGCCGCTAAAAGCCAAGGGAGACCAATCTCGACTGACATCATCGACCCTATAGGAGACAGCAACCCTATGCAGCGAATGCCATTCCTCGCCGGCTGTGCCGCCACAGCTTTGATGGTTTGCAGTGCAGAAGCACAGGCCCAGACTTGGTCTGCAACTTCGCCCGAAGCCTCGTCCTGCTATCCGTCCGATCTCCTTTTTGCTTCTAGCTCCTACGGAAGCTACACGTTCAACAATGACGTCTGGTCGCCCTGTCAAGGCGTCGCTGCAGGCAAGCAGACGATCTGGGCCAACAGCAACCTTGACTGGGGCGTCTCTTCAAATCAACCCGACACCGGCCACATCAAGTCCTATCCACACATCGGATATGCGGTCAACAAGTCCCTCAGTTCGCTTAAGTCGCTGACTGCTGTCGTCTCAGCGATCACCCCTTCTAGCGGCGCTTGGGAATCGACCTTCGATATCTGGGCCGGAAACAACGCGCATGAAATCATGATCTGGCTCAACTATACCGGATCCCCTGATGGCTGCGGCAACGTTAAACCGATTTCCGCGAACTGGACGTTTTCCGGCTGCGCTATCCCAATTCAGAAAGATGTCCAGCTGTCGGGCGCTTACTGGAATGTCTACGTGGGCAGCAATAGCAGTAACACGGTCTATTCGTTTCTTCGCACAAAAAAGACCGACCACACCACGCTCGACGTGCTGGCATTCATGAATTACCTCAAGTCGCGGAATTATTTCGATGATGTCGTACTCGGCGATGTTCAGTATGGCTTCGAGATAACGTCGTCGCCTGGCGGTCTGCCTTTCGCGTCCAAAAACTTTTCCGTCACCGCGGAGTAATATCGGCGCCTCCCGTGCTCGCGTGTATATTTATATCCGCTGGTAATGCAGAATTCTCGGAACCGGTCAGCCGGGATGGCCGTCGTTCTTCCCAACGGCGAAAGTTTGATTGACGTCAAGCTATCCGTGCGGTGGCGCAGGAGCAGGGTAAGCGACTCGTGCCGGCCGTTATAGACGGCGGCTGAGGGCGACATCAAAGTGATGCCCATCATTTTCAATCTGATGGGCATCACTGTGACAGAGTCTGCGGAGAAGAAACCGGGTGTTGCGGCTCATATTTTCTGCTAACGGTGTTCACAGAAGCGCTAAGGAAGGTCTGCAAAAGTCCTGGAGTTGACGCTTGGGTCGACTATCCTGGGAGAAGGCAGGTTTAAGGGGTTCCTCGATGACACAGCCCGGACTTGGTCTGGATCTTTCAACGAAACGTACGCGCAAGCGGGAATTTCTCGATGAGATGAGACGGGTTGTGCCATGGTCGAGGTTGATGGCTCTGGTGCAAATAGGCGATCTGCACGAGATTTTTCTTATATAGAGGACACCTTACAAGCAGACAGGACGGCCTCCCAGACTGCGAGCGCAGTGGCATCTTTGAGGCCGAGCTTCGCGAGACCGAATTGTCCCTTGCGAAGGCGTTGTTGCAAAAATCAGGCGTAAAGACGACATGACCTGTGTGCTCTCAATCTCAGGCGATACGGACGGACTGCGGGCGAGCGAGGGCTCCCATGCGATTGAGTACACCCGCACGGATCGACACCTCGGTGGCTTGCGAGCCAGTCGCGTGCGCCCACATACTGGAGCCGGTGAGTACCTTGAGCCGGTACATCAAGGTCTCGGCGAGCGATCGCCGGTGGTAGCCGGTCGCCTGCTTCCATTCGCGCCTGCTGCTTCCTTCGATAGCAGCAATAGCTGCATTGCGCCAGGCGGCGCCAGGCGTGCGATCTGGCCACGGCTTCGCTCCCTCGCGCGGCGGAATCGACGGGCTCGCGCCATCGCCGCCGATGGTATCGATCATCACGTCAGCCGGAATCTGGTCGAGCAGATCAGGCAACACTTCGCCATCGGCTTCGTCCTGATGGGTCATCAGCGCGGCGCAGATCTGGCCGGTGTTCGCGTCCATCGCAAGGTGGACCTTGCGCCACGTCCGGCGCTTGGACCAGCCGTGCTTGCGCACTTTCCACTCGCCTTCGCCGTTACGCGCAAGAGACAAAAAATGGACATCAGCCAGAGCCCTGCAAATACTGGAATCAGCAGGCTGCCGGATGTCCATAAAGTCAGCAGAAAAATGGACACAACCACCGTTGTTAGCGGCGGTGCAAATCCGGCACTAACCGGCGGCGCAAGGTTGAGTAAAAGCGTCTACGACCAGGGGACCGCTATCGCCCCCTGTTGTTGAGTGATGGTCGTCAGAATGGATCGTCGCCGTTGCTCGGGTGAGGGATCACGGGAGGAGCACGTTGCTCATGTAGCCGTTCGTGCAATGCGAACTGATAGTGCATGCAGATTCGCTCGCGTAGATCGTCGATGAGTTCGATGACGGCGAGTGCCTGATCGGCGGTCCAGTTGTCCGGAATCGGGAAGTCGAGCCCGCTGGTGATTCCGGAAGGCAGAGGATGGCGCGTCATGATGGCCTCTTCTCGGTCTTGGCTGCGCCACGTTTCTTCGTGCGTTGCTCAGCGCGTTCACGCGCCTCCTTGACACGATAGGATTCGCCCTCGATCACAACGACTTCTGCGCGATGCACCAGGCGGTCAACAAGGGAGACGACGCAAGCCGCGTTCGGAAACACCTCATGCCATTCTCCAAATGGTCTGTTTGTCGTCACCACGGTCGACGTGACCCCGTACCGCCGGCTGACGAGTTCGAACAGCAGATCGGCGTGGCGGTTCGAGTACGAGAGGTAGCCGACTTCATCGTCCACCAGGACGTCGGGTGAGGCATAGCGGTTCAGCCGGCGGCGCAAGGCCGAATCGCTGTCGAGCGCGGCCAGTTCGCCGAGCATCTGGCCGGCGGTAGTGAACAAGGCCGTGTGGCCATGTACGATGGCCTGATAGGCGAGATTGAGCGCCAGTGTCGATTTGCCGACGCCGTTCGGACCGGTCAGCACGACGTTCGCAGTGTCCTTGACGAACTCGAGCGACATCAACTCTTCGACGACGGCGCGATCACACCGCCTGGGCCAGGCCCAGTCAAAGTCGCACAACGGTTTGAAGCTGCCCAGATGGGCATCGCGGATGCGTCGCTCCAGAGAACGGCGTCCGCGCTCGTCCTCTTCCCATTGCAGCAATGGCCTGAGCCACGGCTGGGCTACCACATCGGAGCAGTCCGTACAGGCGCAAGGCGTGCGCACGGTTTTGCAGATCGTCAGGCGCGCTCATCGGTGTCTCCCGCGATCTGGTCGTAAATGTCGAGGCGATGAGGTGTTACCAGCGCGTCCTTCTTGCGCACGTGTTCGGGCATTGGGACGGCCAGCGGCGGAGGCAGCTTGCGTGCCTCGCGCCGGCGCTCCAGTGCCAGACGGACCGGATTCGGATGAGGTGCCGCGCCACTGGCGAGGGTCTCCTCAATGGCCGCCTGCAGCTCGGCGGCGCCATAGCGGTCCAGCAGGCGCAGCAGATTGGCTGTGATGTTGCCGAGATTGCCGCCGAGTTCAGCGGCGCGCAGCATCAACGCCTGGCTGGCCGGCGCCGCGCGGGCCAGATGGTCGAGACCGCGATGGTGACGTGCCTCGCGTTTGCATGCAACGAGGGCATCAATGTGTTCAGCAATCTCGATCTGTGCGCCGCGAGCGTAACTTCGCACCGACGAAGAGGTCGTCTGGCAATGGGTGGAGAACCCGTACTGGCAGGTGTTCACCGGTGAGACTTATTTGCAGACCGAACCTCCGATCGACCCGTCGAGCCTGACGCGCTGGCGCAAGCGTCTGGGAGAAGCCGGGGTTGAGGAACTACTAGCCGAGACGATCGAAGCAGCCAAACGTGCCGGTGTGATCAAGGCTGCAAGCGTGAAGCGCGTGATTGTAGACACCACGGTCATGGAGAAGGCGATTGCCTATCCAACCGATTCGCGATTGCTCGAGCGGTGTCGCGAACATCTGGTGAAGGCGGCGGCGCGGCACGGACTAAAACTGCGGCAGAACTACAACCGCGAGGCACCGCATCTGGGACTGCAGATCGGCCGCTACGCTCACGCGAAGCAGTACAAACGCATGAGAAAGGCATTGCGCACGCTGCGTTCGCGCGTTGGGCGGGTCATGCGCGATGTGGAGCGGCAGGTCGTCCAGGTGGCAGACTCAGGCTGTGCTGCCCTGCTGGAACTGATCGGTCGCACGAAGCGCATCCTGGCGCAGAAGCCGAAGGACAAAAACAAGCTCTACGCGCTTCACGCACCGGAAGTCGAATGTCTGGCGAAGGGCAAAGCACGCATACCCTATGAATTCGGCGTAAAGGTTTCGATCACGACGACCCACAAGGAAGGTCTGGTCGTTGGCATGCGCTCGATGCCTGGCAATCCGTACGACGGACACACGCTGGCTGAAGCACTGGAGCAGGCGGCAATCCTGTGCGACGCCACACCAGAAGTGGCCATCGTCGACCGCGGCTACAAGGGTGTCACCATCGACGGCGTGAAGATCTACCACCCGGGATTGCGCCGGGGTATCACACGCCGACTACGCGCAATGATCAGACGGCGCAGCGCGATCGAGCCAGCTATCGGCCACATGAAGACCGATGGGAAGCTCGACCGGAACTGGCTAAAGGGGGCGCTTGGCGATGCGATGCACGCCGTGCTGTGCGGCGCAGGTCACAACCTGCGCATGATCCTCAGGAAGCTGCGGCTTCTTTGCGCCTTAATTCTCGCTGCCTTATTCAACTGTTTCATTGCCGCCGACTTGCCCGCGTGACGCCGACGGCACGAGAAACGAATTATTCAGGGGCAACTCACTAGCCCTTCACCACCATCAGGTTGGGCAGGCAGGGGACTTTCACCCCCAAGCTGTTGCGCACGCATGCTCGGCGCACAAAAAAAGCGGGCCCGGAGCCCGCTAAAAACCACACGCTACGAGGTTAGCGCGAGGGGACCACTGGAGGTTCGGCCTCGCGAAGCTCGGCCACAAAGATACCACTGCGCCCGCAGTCTGGGAGGCCGTCCTGTCTGCTTGATGAGTTACCCTCTATATAACAACAATCTCGTACAGACCGCCTATTTGCATCAGAGCCTTATCCAACGTGCAAAGCCGGCGCCAGTTTTGTCGCACCAGCGTCGAATTGTTTCGTAGCTGATGACAATACCGCGGTCCAACTGCCAGCGCACGGTTCAACTGACGACGATCGCCGGGAAGCGGTGGCTGCGATAAAGCGATTGGTAACCAGCATCGCCGGATGTTACCGGACTCAGTCCGCAACGAGTGACAATGCCCTCTGTCGCGGTGGGTTGTTCCAGTCCTGTTCCAAAGGGCTCTGGTGCAAATAGCGCGGGGGCGAATCGGTTAAGGTGTCGGGCTGAACTATTGAGAACCGACGATGAGCAAGCTGAAGAGCCTGGACGAACTGTTTGCAGGCCGTCACTTTGACCGCGATGTGATCATTCTGTGTGTTCGCGGGTACCTGCGCTACAAGCTTAGCTTGCGCGATCTGGTCGAAATGATGGCGGAACGGGGTCTGGCGCTGGCCCACACGACGATCCTGCGCTGGGTGCGGCGCTTTGCGCCGGAGTTCGTCAAACGGTGGAATCGCTTCGGCAGGCCCACCG
>NZ_JAPMAL010000069.1:0-13752 GCF_026343935.1 Paraburkholderia sp. CNPSo 3076
GCAGGCCGCCAGAGCGATGAACTCGCGGCTTACCCGGAAGCGTTCAGGCAGTCGTGGCTTTACACGGAGCTGTACAGGGCGCGCAACTTCAAGCAGTGGATGAGCAAGGGTCTGTACCTGGGCACGCTGATGGTGGGCATCGAGCAGAAGCTGCTGGGCGGCAATGTGCCGTGGACGCTGCATCACCAGCATCGCGACCACGAGATGCTCAAGCCCGCTTCGCAGTGCAAGCCGATCGAGTATCCGAAGCCCGACGGCAAGCTCACGTTCGACCGGCTCTCCTCGGTGTTCATCTCGAACACGAACCACGAAGAGAACCAGCCTGCGCACCTGACGCTCAAGGACGCGAGCGTGCCCGTGAACGTGAACCTGCGCACCTACGCGGGCCCCGAAGCGCGCTTCTGCCCGGCCGCGGTGTACGAGTTCATGAAGAACGACGACGGCAGCGACCGCCTGCAGATCAACGCGCAGAACTGCGTGCACTGCAAGACCTGCGATATCAAGGACCCGACGCAGAACATCGTGTGGGTCACGCCCGAAGGTGGCGGCGGCCCGAACTATCCGAACATGTAAGCACCGACGGGAGATTTTCCGGGTTTTCCGGTGCGTGCCGTCGATACGGCTTGTCGCAGGCGAGGCGTAGTGCGCCTTCCCTGCCATTTTTTACGTCCGCGAATACCAGTAAATGCCATCGTCGCGCAGCTCGCGTTTCACCTCGCCGCGATATAGCAGGTAGTTCAGGCGCGCCAGGCTCTCGCCGGTTGCGAGGCTCACCTGCCCGAGATCGTCTTCGCCGATACGCCGCACGAACCGCGCACCGAACACATCCACGGTGCGGCGCGGTTCGGCGAGCGTGGCGCGCAGGCGCGCGAGGCTCTTGTCCTGCCCCTGGCGCAAACGCTCGATGCGCGCGTGCAGCCCCGTAAAAGCAGTCGTTATGCGAGGGGAGCACGAGCACGTCGTCGGGCACTTCGCGTTGCAGCTTGTCAAACGAGGTGTGCCACTGGGGCCATCGGGTCCGTGTCGGGCTCGATCGGATAGACCGAGACGTGTTACGAGATGCGTGGCAACCTCCTTTTGAAGGGGCAGAGCGCGTGACCCTGCGGCACAGCGCTGCGCTGCTGCACGCTTGTTTACTTTTGTTTCCGCTTGTTGCTTCTCGTTGCGGCCTGTTTCGCTTTGTTGCCGGATGACGACGCGCGATCGCGTAGCATCGCCACTCAACGTCGATATTTATTGCGCCGCAACAAAATGATGCCTACACTGATCAATGTCTGCCGGCTACCTCGACGCTTTCGCAAAGGAGGGCGTGACATGACGACTCGATCAAACACATTGCATGCATCTCTGAAGCTGCACGTCTTCGAACAGGAAGGAGGGTGGCATTGGGGCATCACCATCCCTCGCAGCGCGGGTAGCGGCTTCAAGCTCATCGCATACAGCGAAACGACCTTCAACGGCGAGAGCGAAGCGCTGCGCGATGGCAGCCGCGCGCTCGAAAATCTTCCGGAAGACGCCGCACTCGCGTTCGCACCCTGAAACGGCGCGCATCAACGACAAGCACGTTCACGAAGTCTCTTTACGGCACATGCAGTAGATGAACTTCTGCGTGGCGCCCCCCGGCGTGTGATGTTCCTCGCGCTCCTGTTTGAGCAGCGTGAAGGGCGCGCCAAATTCGGCGTGCAACGCATCGGCGCTATAGCGCATGACGGGCAGCCCGCTGCAATGGTCGGGGCCGTCCTCGGCGAATGTCGCCACGATCACGATGCCGCCCGGTTTCACGGCGCGCAGCACGGCGTTCACATAGGCTTCCCGGTCTTCGTGGCTCGTCAGGAAATGAAACACGGCGCGGTCGTGCCAAACGTCGTAAGCCCGCACGGGCAGTTCGATTTGCGTGATGTCGCCCACGATCCACGAAACGCGGCTTGCGCGTTCGCCCACTCGCGTTTCCAGGCGCATGCGGGCGGCGGCGAGCGCGGCGTCGGAAAGGTCCAGCACCGTGACGTTGCGATAGTCGTCCGCCACGAGGTCGTCGACGAGCGTCGAGGCCCCGCCGCCCACGTCGATGATGGCCGCGTTCTTCGACAAGCCCGTCTGACGAATGAGCGCCACCGACTGGAGGGCATGCTCCTGAAACCAGCTTACGTGGGTCGGCGTCTTTGTCGTGTAGACGCGATTCCAGTGATCCCGCGACTGCATAAAACCCTCCTGCCTCGTTACTCGTAAAGCTCGATGTCCGAAAGCGTTTACGCGCTCGCTTCCTTGGGCAGCGCGAGGACGCTCTCACATATTGTCACTAAAAATAGGTCTGCACGGCGCTCAGGACCCAGCGTGCGAGTCGTGCGGTCGATGTGAGGGAATCCGAGCCGAAGTGATGGCCGCCTGCGGCGCGTTTTTGGAGTGGATAGTTTTGTGCTTAAATCATGCCATTGTGATAAGAAAAGTTATCTTATCGGCGTGGTTTTTCAGACGCACTTGGAGCGCGTCGGGCGGTCGTGCCGAAAAGCGGGTGGCTTGCACGTCGCGGTTTTCGCGCAACTTGCAAGCGGATCAAGCACGCCGGAGTAAAGGCCGATTTCTCCGGCCCCGATTTTTGAAGGGTAGGGCGTGCGAAACCGGCGCCGGACCACACCTATCGCACGCCCTGCGCCTTACCCCAGCTTATTGGCCTGCTCCTTCGAAAGCAGGCGTTGAGCCTGCCGATCTCCGCGGTTGGCTTCCTGCGCGGTCTGCACCGATGTTTCGGTGGCTTCGGCCAATGCAGCGCGTGCGGCATTGCTGATCGTGACGGCATACGAAGCCGACGACGTCGAAGCCTGTGTCGTCGTACTGGACTGTGCCTGCGTCTTGCTGGCCGGTTGCGTAGCGGCAGTCGCCTGCTGGTTCTGTGCGCCGGTATTCGCTGCGGTTGCAGCAGCGGGTTGGCTAGAAACTGCCTGGATTGTCATCAGAAGGTCTCCAATAAAGAGAGAAAAAACCGAGAACTGCGCCCGGTTTATCGGAGCACCTTCCAAATACTTAAGAAGTATTTATTCTCTGAAAACGAATCAACTTAAGGCTCGCATAAGCTGCGGTTCGATTTGCGCCAGTGCCGTTCATAATGGTCCGACGATGTGCTTTAAAAGCTGATCAGGTCCGAGTTTTCTGACGCCCGGTGCCGTGGCGCGTCTGCCCATTGAAATCGCTGACAGTGTGTTCTGGAATGAAAGCCACTTTTATTCAGGCCCAAAGGCGTACCTTTGGCATCGCAAAAATAGGGTTCCACGTCGGGAATAGGGTTTAGATAAGGAGTTCATCAGAATTCAAAGATACCATCCTGCAAGTCTCTCAAGTTTCCCCTGGAAATCCATTTTGTTGCCACTCACGAACGACGTAACTCAGGACAACTGGTCCACATGGATCCTCCGGCAGCGTCATGGCGACGATCGCGCCCATGAGCACAATGTCCGTGCCGAGATCACAAAATACGCAGATCGTGTGCTGGATTACGTCCGCCTTCGCCCTGGCATGACATTGGCCGACATCGGCACGGGTGATGGTCTGGTCGGGTTTCGCGCGATTGAACGGGCCGGCGCCTCGATCCGGGTGCTCATGACCGATATTTCGGCTCCGTTGCTACGGCACACGGAAGAGAGCGCCCGAAGCCTGGGTGTGAGCGGGCAGTGTGCATTCATACACGGCTGCGCCGAGAATCTGGAAGGCATCGCCAATGAAGCGGTCAATGCCGCCACGATGCGCGCAGTTCTGGCGTATGTGGAAGACAAGCCCGCCGCAATGCGAGAGCTCTACCGCATCCTCAAACCGGGTGGCCGCTTCGCCATCGCCGAGCCGATTTTGCGCGACGAAGCGCTTGAGGTTTGCATGCTCAAGCAACTGGTCGATTCCCGTGCGTTCAACACGGAAGATCCCTTCTTCCCCTTGTTGCTCCGATGCCGGGCGGCGCAGTTCCCCGACACGGAGGAGAAGGCGCGCTCGCTGCCCATCACGAACTATGGTGAGCGCGACCTCGTGCGCTTCGCGATCGACGCGGGCTTCACTGACATTCATCTGGAATTGCACATCGAAGTGCGAACAGAAGACAGCCTGCCTTGGGAAACGTTTCTTCGTACCTCGCCCCACCCGTTGGCGCCCAGCCTGGAAGAGGTTTTCGAAAAAGAATTTACCCGCGATGAGCGCGCATATCTGGAAGTCAGGATGCGGGCGATTTTCGAAAGCGGAGCGCAACTCGGCGCTGAGCGCATCGCCTATCTGACGGCGAAGCGGCCGTAGCGATTGGACACGGACGCCTGCTTAAGGATTGCATAAGCGTTAACCCTGCAGAATGTGCCGCATGCCTGCCGCAACGCTACCAACGTGTGGCGTTTGCGTTCAGGTCCATGCTCGCGCATTCATGCTGCGCGGGATTGGCTCGAGGAGTCCATATTGTCCAGCCCGCAGTCTCGCGCGATGTATCCGCGCGTCTTTCACTTCAACATCCCGCATCGCGCGCGTGCCACGCTCGTCGCCGTTGTCTCGGGCACCGCACTGCTTGCCGGTTGCGCAAGCTACAAGGCGCAGCCATTGGCTACGGGTCCTTCGTTAACAACGCAGGATGCGCTCGCGCGGGTGCAGATCGATCCCGCGAAAATGCCGTTGCCCGAGCTTGCAGCGCATCGCTTCGATCCATCGAACGGCTTCGATATCGAGGACGTCGCGATGCTGGCCGTCGTCAACAATCCCGACCTGAAACTTGCCCGCGACGATCTCGGCATTGCGCAAGCGCAGGCGTTTTCGGCGGGACTCCTGCCGGATCCCCAAGTAAGCATCTCCAGCGACTATCCCGGCGCTGTTGGGTTGTCGCGCGCGTTCAGCTACGGCCTGAGCATGGACGTGATGGCGATTGTCACACGTGGCGCGAACACGAAGTCCGCCAACGCCACGGTTCGCAAGACCGACCTCGGTCTGCTCTGGCAGGAGTGGCAGGTTGTTGCGCAAGCGAAGCAACTGTATGTGAGAGCGCGCTTTCAGGATGAGGTGTTGCCGCTGCTCGAGCAGCAGACGGCGCTGGCCCGCATGCGTTATGAGCGCACCGCACACGCGGCAAGCGAGCACAACGTCACGGCGGACAGCGTCACCGCGTCGCTCACCGCCTACGAAGACGCCCGCAAGCAATACACCGACATGCAGCACGCGCGCGAGCAGACGCACCATGACCTCAATGCGCTGCTCGGCCTCGCGCCCGACACGACGCTCGCACTCACAGGCGACACGGCAGTCACGCCGATGCCCGATAGCACGCTCGACGCCGCCGTTGCGAAGCTGGCGCAGCGCCGTCCCGATCTGATCGCGCTGCAGGCAGGCTACGAGGCGCAGGAGCAGAAATACCGCGCCGCGATCCTCAACCAGTTCCCCAGTCTTTCGGTGGGCTTTACGCGCCAGCGCGACACTTCGGAAATCTACACGAGCGGTTTCGCGATCAACCTCACGCTGCCGGTCTTCAACCGCAATCGCGGCAATATCGCCATCGAGCAGGCCACGCGACGGCGTCTCGCTGACGAATACCAGACACGCCTGAACGCGGCTTACGCCGATATCGCCCACCTGCGTTCCGACAGCGAGATCGCCGCGCATCAACTCGATCAGGATGACGCTGCGCTGCCTGGGCTCGAGCGTGCCGCCGCGCAGGCGCGCGACGCCTACGCGGCGCGCAACATCGTGCTCGGCCAGTACGTCGACGCGCAAAGCGCAGCGCTCGCGCGCCACATCGATGCCGCCACCGCGCGCGAAGCGCTAGCGGAGCAGCGCATTGGCCTCCAGGCGCTGCTCGGCAGCGCGATTCCCGATCCTGATCAGACTCCGCCCGCGCGAGGCGCCACTGCTGAAAGCGCGCCCTCCAATACCATCGTTGCACGTTGATCTCCATGACTGAGCACCGCTTTCTTTCCGGCACGCGCACGCGTGTCGCCGTCTACGCACTCGGCGCGGCGGCCGCACTCGCCGCTGGTGCAACGCTTTTCGCGCCGCATGCAGCGCGCGCCGATGACGCCGGCGCTTCGGGCAGCACGCCTGCGCCATCCGCCGCCGTGCAGGTCGTGCACGTGGTGCGCCAGCCGGTCGCCCAAACTGTCGTCGCGTATGGCGCGGTTGCGTCTGCGGCCTCGAACGCAACGACCATCAGCCTGCCGTATCTCGCACGCGTCACGCGCGTGCTCGTCCAGCCCGGCCAGACCGTCGCGCAGGGCGCCGCGCTCTTCGTCGTGCAAGCCGATCCGAACGCCGTGATCGCCTATACGCAGGCACAAAGCGCAGCGACGCTCGCACGCGGCGAACTCGCGCGCACCGGCTCGCTCTTTCACGACGGTCTCGCCACGCAATCGCAGCTCGCCGCGGCGCAAAAAGCGCTTGACGACGCACAGCAGGCGCTCGCTGCGCAACAAGCGACGGGTATTGCACCGGGTTCGAAAACGATCACGGCACCGGTGGCCGGCGTCATCGCGCAGCTTGCCGCGGTACCTGGCGACCGGATCCAGGCGGGCACGGCGCTCGCCCAACTCGTGGCATCCAACGGTGCAGCGGGCAATGCCGCGAACATTTCGCTGGGCGTCGAGCCCGCCGACGCGCTCGCGCTGCGCGCCGGAGATCGTGTCGTGCTGCGCCCGCTGTCCGCCTCGCTCGGGTCGCAGCGTGCGCAGGGGCGCATCGTGCTCGTCGGCGCAGCCATCGACGCGCAGAGCCAGCTCGTGAACGTGAGTGCGAGCGTGCCGCTCGCGGGCGCTGCCTTCCTGCCAGGAACGCGCGTGCGGGCCGACATCGACACGCAGACCGGCACGTGGTGGAACGTGCCGCGCGCCTCGGTACTCCAGGACGCGAAGGGCAACTATGTGTTTCAAATCGCGCCGAACAACAAGGCGCACCGCGTCGACGTGAAGGTGAAAGTCGAGCATGGCGATACGTACGGTGTGGATGGCGCGCTCGACGCCTCGCGGCCGCTCGTCGTCGTCGGCAACTACGAACTCGAAGACGGCATGGCCGTGCGCGTGGCGCAAGGCGGCGCGCGATGACGTTCAGCCAGTGGATGCAGCGCCATCGCCGTTCGCTGCTGTTCGTGATCGCGCTTGCCGCGCTTGCCGGTGCGCTCACCGCGTTGCGTCTGCCGATCTCGCTCTTTCCCAACGTTTCCTTTCCGCGCGCCGTGATTTCGCTCGACGCGGGCGACCGTCCGGCCGAACAGATGGCGACGCTCGTCACCATGCCGGTGGAAGAAGCGTTGCGGCGCGTGCCGAACGTGCGCGACGTGGAATCCCGCACGAGCCGGGGCGCGGCGGAAATCTCCCTGAATTTCGACTGGGGCACAGACATGGCGCAAGCCACGTTGCAGGCGCAGTCGGCCATCGCCGAGATCCTCGCGACGCTGCCGCCCGGCACCACCATGCAGGTGCGCCGGATGGACCCCACGGTGTTTCCGGTACTCGCGTACAGCCTGACGTCGTCGCGCATGTCGCTCTCGCAACTCTACGACCTCGCCCAGTTCCAGTTGCGTCCGCTGCTTTCCTCCGTTGCGGGCGTGGCGCGCGTGGACGTGACGGGTGGGGCGCGCAACGAGCTCGAAGTTGCCGTCGATCCCGCGCGCCTCGCGACGTACAAGCTTTCGGTCGCCGATGTCTCGCGCGCGATCGGCGCGGGCAACGTGCTGATGGCCACCGGGCGCATCGAGGACCACGACAAGCTCTATCTCGTCGTGGCGAATTCGGCTTTCAGCGGGCTCGATACGCTGAAAAACGTGGTCGTCTCTTCCGCGGGCGCGACGCAGATCCGCCTGCGCGATGTGGCCACCGTCACCCAGGGGACCGTGCCGCAATGGATCCGTGTGACCGCCGATGGTCAGGACGCAGTGCTGATCAACGTCTACCAGCAGCCCGGCGCGAACAGCGTGGCGATGGCGCAGGCGATACGCGCACGCCTGAAGGACTTTGGCCCGCAGATGCCGCACGGCGTGACGCTCTCGAACTGGTATGACCAGAGCGAGCTCGTGATCGCCTCGGCCACCAGCGTGCGCGATGCCATCATGATCGGCGTGGTGCTCGCAGCGCTCACTCTTTTCGTATTTCTGCGCAACACGAAGATCACGCTCATCGCGGTGGCGCTCGTGCCCGTCGTAATGGCCGCGACCATTCTGCTGCTCGACGTGTTCGGCATGGGCTTCAACATCATGACGCTCGGCGGGATGGCGGCGGCGGTGGGCCTCGTGATCGACGATGCCATCGTGATGATCGAGCACATCGCGCGGCGCATGCGCGAAGCCGGCGCGCATGCGTTTCATGGCCGCGTGATGAGCGCGGCGCTCGAATTCACGCGGCCGCTCGCCGGCTCTTCCGCGGCAACGCTCATCATCTTCGTGCCGCTGGCGTTTCTCTCGGGCGTAACGGGCGCGTTCTTCAAGGCGCTTTCCGTGACGATGGCGAGCGCACTCTTTATATCGTTCCTCGTCACGTGGCTCGCGATCCCGATTCTCTGCGACCGCTGGCTCACGGCGAAAGATGCCGAG
The DNA here is from genome assembly GCF_026343935.1 of Paraburkholderia sp. CNPSo 3076. Lineage (NCBI taxonomy): Bacteria > Pseudomonadati > Pseudomonadota > Betaproteobacteria > Burkholderiales > Burkholderiaceae > Paraburkholderia > Paraburkholderia sp. CNPSo 3076. The sequence continues at coordinate 8,525 of NZ_JAPMAL010000069.1, forward strand.
GAGCATCGCGAAACGCGCTTCGCCGCATGGCTCAACTGCACCTATGCGCGGCTCGTCTCGCGCGTGAGCGCGCGGCCCCTGTGGGTGCTCGCGCTCGTGGTTCCGCTTGCGCTGCTTTCGGCGCTCGCGTTCACGCGCGTCGGGAGCGGCTTCATGCCTTCGATGGACGAGGGCGGTTTCGTGCTCGACTATCACACGCAGCCGGGCACGTCGATCACCGAAACCGATCGCCTGATGCAACAAATCGAAGCGATCATTCGCGCGAACCCGAATGTGGCGACGTATTCACGCCGCACCGGTGCCGGACTTGGCGGCGACCTGAACGAGCCGAACAAGGGGGACTTCTTTGTGCGCCTGAAGTCGGGTAGCCGCGAACCGATCGACACGGTGATGGAGGAGATCCGTTCGCAGATCGAAACGAACGTGCCGGGTGTGAGCGTCGAGCTTGCGCAGTTGATGGAGGACCTGATCGGCGACCTCACGGCGGTTCCGCAGCCCGTGCAGATCAAGATCTACTCGGACGACTCTCATGTGCTCGACACGACCGCCCAACGTGTGGCCGCACGCATTGGCAAGATCAGCGGCATCGTCGATGTGAACGACGGCATCAATCCTGCCGGCGACGCCATCGATCTGCGCATACGCCCCGACGCCGCGGCTGCCGAGGGCATGGACCCGCAGGCAATCGCGCAGCAGGTCTCGGACCTGCTGGACGGCAACGTGGCCACGCAGTTCCAGAACGGCCCGAAGACGGTCGGCGTGCGCGTGCGTGCGCAAGGCGCGCTGCAAATGACGGACACCGAACTCGCTCGCCTGCCGTTGCGCGCACCGGATGGGCACGTATTCGCGCTTTCGCGCGTTGCCGACCCAGTGCACGTGAGCGGGCAACCCGAGATCAGTCGCGACAACCTCAAGCGCATGGTGGCGGTGACGGCGCGCATCGATGGGCGGGACCTCGGCTCGACGATCGCCGACGTGCAGCGCGCGCTTGCCGATCCCGCGCTCCTGCCGACGGGCGTCTACTACGAACTTGGCGGCTTGTACCAGCAACAGCAGATCGCCTTCAAGGGACTGCTCGCGGTGTTCGGCGCGGCCGTGGCGCTGGTGTTCGGCCTGCTGCTATTCCTCTACGAGCGCTTTCGCGTGGCGCTCGCCGTGATGGCGATGCCGCTGCTCGCCACGGGCGCTGTTTTCATCGGGCTGTGGGTGACGGGGATCGAGCTCAACATCTCCGCGATGATGGGCATGACGATGATCGTCGGTATCGTGACGGAGGTCGCGATCTTCTACGTTTCCGAGTTCCAGGGGCTCGTACGCGACGAGGGCGTGCCGCTCGAGGAGGCGTTGCAGGCCGCGGGCCGCAATCGCCTGCGGCCCATCGCGATGACGACCATCGCAGCCATTCTCGCGCTGCTGCCGCTTGCCTTCGCGCTCGGCCAGGGTTCCGCAATGCAGCAACCGCTCGCCGTCGCGATCATCTCGGGCTTGATCGTGCAGATGCCGCTCGTGCTGCTGGTGCTGCCTGTGCTGCTGCGCCTCCTGCTGCGGATAAAAGGGGGTAGGTGAGTGGCGGCAGATGGAGCGCGTTTGCAGACCTGGCGTTGCGAAGTCGTTTCCGCCGTATCGATTTCTCTTATCGGCGACCGGGTCTGCAAGCCGGTCTGCCAGCCCCCCACCGTGCACCGATGAATCGCGCCAAGCCTTGTCCAGCTTGGCGCCGCGCGGCTCATCGCGAGCCACGGACGTGCCTTGCGCGCGCTTTCTTGCCCACGGAACGCCTCTTGCCTGCCGTTAACCCGATGTAGTTTTCCGTTAGCACCGTTTCTATCTTGGCGAAAAACATTTCGTGCAGTACGACAGGAGGAGACGGCGATGAGCGGCAATGCAAGCGTAGGTGAAGGCGGGTATCAAGGAACGAAAACGGCAATCGACGGCAAGCCGACGCTCGGCGCTATCTTGCGCGCCGGCATAGCCGGCGGCTTGACGGGCGCGGTGATCATCTGGATTTACGAGGCGCTCATCTGGGTCGGCGCCCAGCATCTCATGCCGCTTGCGGGCATTCCCCGCAACGCGACCGGCCTCGTGTTCGGCAAAGGCGTACAGGACTCGCTCGGCATCTGGGCGTATTTCCTCGGGACTGCTATTCATTTCTTCTTCGCCATTGCGTGGGGCGTGCTGTTCGCCGCGGTCTGGCCGTATTTCCGCCGCCGTGGCTACGAGGCCACGTTCGTCGCGCTCTTTTACGCGATCCTGGCCTGGATCGTCATGCATGTGGCGATCAGCATCGCATCCGACAACCATCCGAATTACTACGACCCGGTCGTCATCATCGGCGGTTTCATGTCGCACTTTTGCTTCACCGTGCCGCTCGCACTCGTGGTCAAGCGCATGCTTGCGACCGACCGCGCACGCTGAAACCCTCAGCTCAGCGCCGAACTATCAAGAAGTCAACAACAGGGGAAAGTGACGATGTCGTTAAATAAAGGATTCCTTAGCTTGTCGGTGGCCACTGCGGCTGTCATCGCCAGTACGCCGGCAATGGCGCAATCGTCGGTGACGCTTTATGGCGTGCTGGACGTGTTCGCCGGCTACCAGAACACGAAAGTCGGCGGCAAGACCACGTCGCTCGCCGTGCTCGGCAATAACGGCTTGATGACGAGCCGTTGGGGCTTGCGCGGCACGGAGGACATAGGCGGCGGATACCGCGTGAACTTCGCGCTGGAGAGCGGCTTCGATCCGGGTACGGGCAAGTTGCAGAACAGCTATCGGTTCTTCGATCGCCAGGCGTGGGTCGGTGTGGGCGGTGGCTTCGGCGAGGTGCGCTTCGGCCGGCAGAACACGCCGATGTTCGCCTGGAGCGGCAATATGGACGCCTTCAGCGCGGCGACCTACGCCTCGGGCTACAACAATTTCGCGAACTGGCTGGCGCGCGTCGACAACGATATTGCGTGGATCTCGCCCAAGTTCGTGGGGACCCAGGTCGAGCTGCATTATTCGGTGGGCGGCCAGCCGGGCACGCTCGCGGGCAACGCCGTGTATCAGGCCGGGGTGCAGACCACCCAGGGCCCGGTTTATCTCGCGCTTGCCTATTTGAACGCGGCAAATGCGACAGCGTCCAACCGTGTGCAGGAATTCATGGCGGGCGGCAATCTGGACTACGGGTGGGGGCGCATCTACGTCGGCTATTTCCGCGCCAACGACGTCATTTCCGCGACCACGGGCAATGCGCTCAGCAACCCGGCGGGCAAATACGATCCGACGGTCGGGCCGGTCGGCAATACGGCAGGTGACTGGCACAGCACGTATTCGCTTTCGGCCGACTACCGCTTCACGCCGTTCTTCAGCGTGGGTGCCGGCGCCGCCTACACCAAGGACAGCACGCATCTCGGCAACGACGCCCTGCAGTATGGGGCGATCGTCAACTACGATCTCTCGAAGGGCACGCGGCTTTACGGCACGGTTTCCGAATTGAAGAACTACGGCACCGCCCAGTTCAAGATGGCGGGCGCCAGCATTACGACGGGTTCGTTCCTGACGCCGGGACCCGGTCAGAGCGAATTCGGGGTGCAGGTCGGTATCCGGCATCTGTTCTAGCGTTTGAGCGAGCACAAGAAAGTCATGCTTAACGCATGAACCTCCACGCCATCACTTCGTAGCCATCGGACATTGGACTACGATCATGACTGCACGGGCGACGTCGTCGCTATTTCGAATCCGTTCACGGTGGCTCACCGTGTATCGAAATATGCAAACCTTGCAGAGGAAGACGGACTCGCCGCGCGCCCGTTGACTGAAAGGAGGGCGCCCGGCGAGCCGGCACATTTCCGGTTGTCGATGGAGGAACCATGAAAGCACTGGTCTACAACGGTCCGGGCAAGTTCGCACTCGAAACGCGGCCAATGCCCGCCTTGCAAGGACCCGGCGACGCCGTCGTCAAGATCTCGAAGACGACGATCTGCGGCACCGATCTCCACATTCTCAAGGGCGACGTGCCGAGTTGCGAGCCGGGCCGCATTCTCGGCCACGAAGGCGTGGGCGTCGTTCACGAAATCGGCAGTGGCGTCTCGACGCTGAAAGTCGGTGATCACGTGCTCGTCTCGTGCATCTCGAGTTGCGGACAATGCGAGTACTGCCGGCGCGGCATGTATTCGCACTGCAAGACGGGCGGCTGGATTCTCGGTAATCGCATCGACGGCACGCAGGCCGAATACGTGCGTACGCCGCACGCGCAAACGAGCCTGTACCGGATTCCCGACGGCCTCGACGAGGCCGCGCTCGTGATGCTCTCGGACATCTTGCCGACGGGCTTCGAATGCGGCGTGCTCAACGGCAAGGTCGAGCCCGGCAGCACGGTGGCCATTGTGGGCTCCGGGCCGATCGGGCTGGCCGCGCTCCTGACCGCGCAGTTTTATTCACCCGCGCAGATCATCATGATCGATATGGACCCCAATCGTCTGGAATGCGCGAAGAAATTCGGCGCGACGGCGTGCATCGATCCGCGCACGGGCGATGCCGTGGATGCGGTGATGAAGCTCACGGATGGCGTGGGCGTGGATTGCGCGATGGAGGCCGTTGGCGTGCCTGCGACGTTTGAACTATGCCAGCAGATCGTGGCGCCGGGCGGCGTGATTGCGAACATCGGCGTGCACGGCGTGCCGGCGTCGCTTTTCCTCGACAAGCTCTGGGACCGCAACGTGGCGATCACGACGCGTCTCGTCGACACGGTGAGCACACCCATGTTGCTCAAAACCGTGCGCGCCGGACGGATCGATCCGAACCGGCTGATCACGCATCGGTTTGCGTTCGACAACATGCCCAAGGCGTATGAGACGTTCTCGCAGGCGGCCAGCACGCAGGCGTTGAAAGTCATTGTCGAGATGTGATGCTTACTGATTACTGATGTTTGCGAACATCGAAAAAACGTCGATAATTTATCTTATGTAAAATTGTTAGGCCCGCCGCCAATGATGCGCGGCGCATCGCCGCTTGATTATTTCCTGCCTGTTGATTCTGTCTTTCTTCGGCCCGCCATTTCAGAATCTTACGGCGGGCCGTAATACATGCATTTACCATGCTCGATTTGTTTGGCGACGTGATTATAACGTCTGACGATATCACGGCATGGGTGCATGCCGTCGCTCCCGCCTTCTGTTCCAGTGAGCGCGCCATGGCGCTCTACATCCGCCAGTGGGACGTGGTTGATAAAATCCGCCGCGCCAAACTGTCAG
>NZ_JAPMAL010000070.1:0-13628 GCF_026343935.1 Paraburkholderia sp. CNPSo 3076
TCGACACGGGATCGGTGGCGAGCCCGAACCGCGAAACGGAATCGATGAAGGACGGCTCGGACGCGGTGAGCGACTGGCCGCTGCTCAATGCGCTGCTGAACACGGCGGGCGGCGCGTCGTGGGTCTCGCTGCACCACGGCGGCGGCGTGGGCATGGGCTTCTCGCAGCACTCGGGCGTGGTGATCGTGGCGGACGGCACGCAGGCGGCGCACGAGCGTCTGGGCCGCGTGCTGCACAACGATCCGGCGACGGGCGTGATGCGCCACGCGGACGCCGGCTACGAACTCGCGCAGCAGACGGCGCGCGAGGCGGGTCTCAAGCTGCCGATGCTCGGCCGATGAGCGGCGCGAAAGCGATAGGCGGCGCGGTGCAGGCCGCCAGGCTCACGCTGTTGCGTGGCGCGGCGCTCGTGGCGTCGCCCTGGAAGAATGGCGGCGGCGTCACGCGCGAAATCGCGGTGGCGCACGTGGCATCGCGTGCTGGCGCGTCACTCGACGCGTTCGCGTGGCGCGTGAGCGTGGCCGATGTCGCGCAGGCGGGGCCGTTCTCGCGTTTCGAGGGCGTCGATCGGACGCTGGTGCTGCTCGAAGGCGCGGGCATGCTGCTCGACGAAGTGGGTCGCACGCATGTGCTCACGCAGCCCCTCGACGTCGCGCATTTCGCGGGGGAAGCCGCGATCGACGCGCGCCTGGTGAACGGCGCCACGCGTGACTTCAACCTGATGGTGCGCCGCGATGCGGCGCGCGGCACGTTCGAAGTATGGCGCGCAAACGAGCGGCGCAGCATGCATGCGCAAACGGTATTGCTCTACTGCGCGCAAGGCGGTCAGGACGTGCGCGTGGATGGCGAACGCCACGTGCGCCTCGAAGCGGGCGACACGCTGCGCATCGATACGCTCGACGCGCAATGCCCCTTGCAGATCGAAACGCGCGGCGCGGGCGCCTTGCTCGCCGTGGCGCTCGATGTGCTGGACGCGCCACGGTAAGACACTACGGAAACAGCATCGCGCGATGCTGTGCACACCTGATGAAACGCACTCTCTGGCAAAACCTCAACCTGTGCCCGCATGGCGATCCGGGCCACGTCGTCGAGAACGCGGCGATTGCCGTAGAAGACGGCAAGATCGCGTGGCTCGGCGCCGCTGCCGGATTGCCCGCGCCGTTCAGCGGGTGGCCGAGCGAGGACCTGGGCGGCGCCTGGGTCACGCCCGGTCTCGTGGATTGCCACACACACCTCGTCTACGGCGGACAGCGCGCCGATGAATTCGCGCAGCGCCTTGCGGGCGTGAGCTATGAAGAAATCGCGCGTCAGGGTGGCGGCATCGTATCGACGGTGCGCGCCACGCGCGCGGCCGACGAAGCCGCGCTGTTCGCGCAGTCGGCAACGCGCCTCGAAGCGTTGCTTGCCGAAGGCGTAACGGCTGTCGAGATCAAGTCGGGCTACGGCCTCGATCTGGCGAGCGAGCGCAAGATGCTGCGCGTCGCGCGTCAGCTTGGCGAGCGCTATCCGGTCACGGTGCGTACGACGTTTCTCGGCGCGCATGCGTTACCGCCTGAGTTCGCGGGCCGTGCCGACGACTATATCGACGAAGTGTGCGAACGCATGCTGCCCGCGCTCGCCGATGAGGGGCTCGTGGACGCCGTCGATGTGTTCTGCGAACGCATCGGCTTCTCGCTCGCGCAGAGCGAGCGCGTATTCGAGGCGGCCGCGCGGCGCAAGCTCGCGGTCAAGATGCACGCCGAGCAGCTTTCCAATAGCGGCGGCGCGGCGCTCGCGGCGCATCATGGCGCATTGTCCGCCGACCATCTGGAGTTTCTCGACGAAGCGGGCGTCGCCGCCATGAAGAAAGCGGGCACCGTGGCGGTGCTGCTGCCGGGCGCGTACTACTTCATCCGCGAAACGCAGCTTCCGCCGCTCGACTTGCTGCGGCGCTACGAGGTGCCGATCGCCATTTCGACCGACAGCAATCCGGGCACGTCGCCGGCCACCTCGCTGCTGCTCATGATGAACATGGCGACCACGCTGTTCCGCATGACCGTGCCAGAGGTGTTGCAGGGCGTGACGCGGCATGCCGCGCAGGCTTTCGGCGACGCAGAGCGTCATGGCACGCTCGCGGCGGGTCGTCCCGCGGACTTTGCCGTGTGGACGGTGCAGTCGCTCGCGGAACTGGCTTACTGGATCGGCCGTCCGCTCTGCGCCCGCGTAGTGCGCGGCGGCGAGACCGTCTTTGAGCGTCGCGCATTCGAGCGTCGCGTTTGAGCGCTATTTTCAGCATGAATCACACCATCGAAACGAATCCGACTTCGCGCGCGCTCTTCGCCGAGTACGCTTATTTGCCCGACGGCTGGCGCCGCAACGTGCTGCTCGAATGGGACGCCGCGGGAACGCTGCACAACGTGACGCCCGATCTGGCGCAAGCGCCTCGAGGCGTCGCGCGAGCGGCGGGCCCGGTCACGCCTGGCATGCCTAATCTTCATTCGCATGCGTTTCAGCGCGCCATGGCGGGCCTTACCGAATATCGCGCGAACCCCACCGACAGCTTCTGGAGCTGGCGCGACCTCATGTACCGCTTCGCCGCACGCATCACGCCCGACGATCTCGGGGCGATTGCGCGCTGGCTCTACGTCGAAATGTTGAAGGCGGGCTACACCTCTGTTTGCGAATTCCACTACGTGCATCATGGCAAGGATGGCCAGCGGTATGCGAGCCCCGCCGAACTGGCGCAACGCGTGGTGGACGCAGCGAGCGTGACCGGCATCGGCATGACGATGCTGCCCGTGCTCTATCAATACAGCGGATTGGGCGCGCAAGCGCCGCGCGACGATCAGCGCCGCTTCATCAACACACCGGAACAGTTGCTCGGCATCGTCGAGGCGTTGCGTGCGTGGCGGCCCGAGCACGGCGCGTTGCGCTACGGCGTTGCGCCACATTCGTTGCGCGCCGTTTCGCACGACTCGTTGCGCGCGCTGCTGGAAGGCCTGGACCGCGCGCTTCCTGGTGCGCCCGTGCATATCCACATCGCCGAGCAGACGGCCGAGGTCGAGGCTTGCATGGTGACCGAAGGCGCGCGGCCGGTGCAATGGCTCCTCGACCGGTTCGACGTGAGCGCGCGCTGGTGCCTCGTCCATGCCACGCATATCGATGAGCGGGAGACCGCCGCGCTCGCACAGAGCGGTGCGATTGCGGGCCTGTGCCTCACGACCGAAGCGAATCTCGGCGATGGTATTTTCCCCACGCGCGAGTATCTCGATGCGGGTGGCGCGTTCGGCGTGGGCTCGGACAGTCATATCGGCGTGGACTGGCGCGCAGAGCTTCGCTTGCTCGAATACGGTCAGCGGCTCGTACGGCGCGAGCGCAATGTATTGGCCGCGACGCATCAGGCGCAGGTTGCCGACCGGCTGTTCGACGCAGCGCTCGCCGGCGGCGCCAGTGCAACCGGGCGCAAGGTCGGCGCATTGAAGGAAGGTGCGCGCGCCGACTGGATCGTGCTCGACGCGCAGCATCCGAACCTCGCCGAGCAAAAGCCGCTCACGTGGCTCTCGTCGGTCGTCTTTTGCGAGCATGGCGAAACGCCGGTGCTCGACGTCTATACCGGCGGCGTCAAAGTGGTGGAAGCGCGCCGCCATCGCGACGAAGCGCGCCTTTACGCCGACTATCGCGCGGCGCTCGCCAGGCTGCTGGCTGATGATTGAACGCGGGCCCGAACGCAAGCGCCATTCACGAGACAAATTTCGATGACCGATATCTTTTCACTGGAACGCGGCAGCGCGCCGCTTATCATTTCGATCCCGCACCTGGGCACGCACATTCCCGCCGCGATGCACGGTGAGTACACGGACGTGGCCCTCACCGTCGCCGATACGGACTGGCATCTCGATCGCCTTTACGCGTTTGCGAAGGAACTGGGCGCGACCGTGCTCGGCGCGCGCGTCTCGCGCTATGTGATCGACCTGAACCGCCCGCCGAACGACGAGAGCCTCTATCCCGGCCAGACCACCACGTCGCTGTGTCCGACCGAGACGTTTCGCGGCGAGCCCATCTACCGCGACGGCTGCGTGCCCGACGCGTCGGCGCGCCAGCGTCGCGTGCAGACGTTCTGGCAGCCGTATCACGACACGCTTTCCGCTGAACTCAAGCGCCTGCGCTCGACGCACGCTAATGTGCTGCTGTGGGAGGCGCATTCGATAGCGAGCGTGCTGCCGCGCCTGTTCGACAACAAGCTGCCCGACCTGAACATCGGCACCCAGGACGGCCGCACGGTGAACCCGGTGGTGCAGGCGCGCGCGGAACACGCGGCGGCGGCAAGCAGCTATACCTGGATCGCGAACGGACGCTTCAAGGGCGGCTACATCACGCGCCATTTCGGCGCGCCGCAGGACGGCGTGCATGCGATCCAGCTGGAGATGTGCCAATCGGTCTACATGAACGAAACGGCGCCGTTCGATTACGTGCCCGCGCTCGCTGAGAAAGTCCAGCCCGTGCTGCGCGAGATGGTGGGCGGCGCGCTTGAGGCCATCGAGACGATGAACGCCGCTGCGGCGTGAGATTTCCCGGCGACCACTCAGGCCGGGCGTGGGCACAACGGCTCTCGATCGAACGATCGAGAGCCGTTGTTGCGTTTAGAAGCGGTGAACGATGCCGACCTGCGCGCCGCGCGCATCCGCGCCGGGGTAGGCGAGCGGCAGGCCCGGATTCGCTGCTCCGGCGAGCGTGTAACTCGCCTGGTTACGGTTGCGCAGGAACGAGAGCGCGCCGTAGAAGTTCGTGGTCTTCGACAGGTCGTATTCGTACATCAGGCCGATCTGGTCGGCATTGTCGCCTTGAGAGGTACGATCGTGCAGGGTGGCGTAGCCGAGCGACACGGCATTGTTCACGTTGAACTGATACTTCGCGGAAAGGCCCACGGTATAGGCATTCAACGCGAGGTCGGGCCATTTCATGTCCGAGTAGCCGCCGAAGATCGTCGCGCGCCCAATCGCGTACGAGGTGCCCGCCATGATCGTCCGGTCGGTGGCGCTGCCCTCGCTGTTCTTGAGCCACTGTCCCGCCACGAACGCCGCGAACGGGCCGTGCGCATAGGTCACGTCGAACTGCTGGCTCGAACCCGCGGCGCGCAGCCCGCCTGCGTCGCCGAAGCCCACGTAGATGCCGGCCTGAAGGCCCGCGAATTCTGGCGTGACATAGGAAACGGTGTTGCTCGTGCGGAACGTGAACACCGTGAGGTTGTCCATGGCCGAAGCCTGCGTGACGCCGCCAAAAGCGTCCTGGCCGCCTTGATCGTTGAAGAGCGGCGAATTCTGCCGGCCCACGCGCACCTCGCCCCAGCCGCCCGAGAGGCCGACCCATGCCTGGCGATCGAACAGCGATCCCTTCGTGGCAAGCGTGCCGTCCGTGGGGTTGAAGCCGTTTTCGAGGGCGAACGACAGCGTCTGCCCGCCGCCCAGGTCTTCCTTGCCTTTGAGGCCGAACCGGCTGCCCCATTGACCGCTCGAACCGAGTGCTGCCGTGTAGCCGTTGCCCGTGTTGACGTATTGGGCGAATTCGTCGATGAGCCCATAGAGCGTCACGCCGTCCTGGGCAAGCGCGCTGTGCGCGAAGAGGCCGAGTGCGGTGGCGCAAAGTGTGCTTCTTGTGGCGCGAGCGGAGGGGCGAAGGGGCGTAGCGGGTTGCTTTTTCATTATCAGTACAACTATTTATTGGCGGAATGAAACGAACGCGCGGGTGGTGAGACCCGCGCGTATGGGAACGGTGTTGATCAGAGAAGCGGCGCGCTGCGCCGCGCGGTTCAATCCTGCTCGACCGGCAGGATCAGGCGTTCCGGAATGACCGGCGGCGTGAGGCGCATGGCGGCGTAGTAGAGCACGCCCGGCACGATCAGGCCGAGAATCCACGAGATATCGGTGCCGCCGAGTGCGTCGACGAAGGAGCCCGTATAGAAGCTCGTCGAGATGAACGGCATTTGTACGAGCACGCCGAGCACGTAGATGCCGATGGCCCTGGCGTTCCAGCGGCCGTAGCGGCCATCGGGGTTCGAGAGCGCCGGCACGTCATAGCGCGAGCGCGTGAAGCAGTAGAAGTCCACCAGATTGATCGCGCTCCACGGCGTGAAGAACGCGAGCAGAAACAGGATGAACGCCGTGAATTCCTTGAGAAACGAGTGGCGGCCCGCGAGTGCGACGAGCGTCGAGATGCCCACCATGCCGATGATGTAGAGGAAGCGATGGTGCGTGGAGATCGCGCGCTTCGCACGAAACGCGCTCACGATCGTCGCCATCGACATGAAGCTGCCGTAGGCGTTGAGCGTGGTGACGGTGAGCTTGCCGAAGGCGATACTGAAATAGAGCATCGCGGCGACCGCGCCGCTCGCGCCAAGGCTCACGATATACGCCACCTCATGGTGCGCGAACGCGTGGCCCGCGAGCGCCGCCGCAAACACGCCGAACACCATCGCTGCCTGTGCCCCGATCACCGAGCCAAGCCCAACGGCGAGGAACGTGCGCAGGGGCGAAGTCGAGTGCGGCAAGTAGCGCGAATAGTCGGCAACGTAGGGGCCGAATGCGATCTGCCACGAAGCCGAAAGCGACATGGAGAGCAGGAAGCTGGCGATCGAGAAGTGGCGGTTTGCCAGCAGCGCGCCGATATCGTGATGCGTAAAAAGCTGCGCGAACATGAACACGAACGCGAGCACGCCAATCACGCTGGCAATGCGGCCGACGAAGTGAATCGAGCGATAGCCGAGCAACGTCAGCACGACGATGAGCACCGCGAAAAGGCAGATGCCCGAAGTATCGGACACGTTGAGCAGTTGCGCGGTGGCCTGACCGGCGAGCACCGTGCCGCTCGCGGAAAAGCCGACATACATGATGCAAACGAGCACGATCGGAATGGCCGCGCCGTAGACGCCGAACTGCACGCGGCTGGAAATCATCTGCGGCAGGCCGAGTTGCGGGCCTTGCGCGCCGTGCAGCGCCATGACCGTGCCGCCGATGAGTTGTCCCGCCAATAGCGCGATCAACGACCAGAAGACGTCCCCGCCAAGCACGACGGCGAGCGCACCGGTAATGATCGCGGTGACCTGCAGGTTCGCGGAAAGCCAGAGCGTGAACTGGCTGAACAGGCTGCCGTGGCGCTCCGCGTCGGGGATGTAATCGATCGAACGCGTTTCCAGGATCTTGCGGCCATCGGTTTCGAGGTTGGCGACGGATTCAGGCATGGCCACGGACGGCTCCGAACGTTGGGGTGAGTGCATGGCGCCCGCGGATCGCGGACGATGGGAATGTCCGCATGATGTTGTATAGACAACTTGGGTGAAATAGGGGATAACCCTGTCGATGGGTGGCTTACAGGAGCCACTCGATCGGCAGGACGGAGAAGAACCAGACGCTCAGTCGCTGGTTCCATGTGGTGTTCGGCTCGGTGTCGTAGCGAATGACCGTATCGTCGGAGAGGCGCGTCCAGTAGAGCCTGCCGTTCTCGTCGAGGTGCGCCTGATACGCGAGCTGCGGCACGCGCGTCCAGAACGCTTTTTCGATCCGGCTGGCGAGCACGGGGCTGTCGATCACGAGCCCGAGTTCGGTGTTGAGGTTGGCCGAGCGCGGGTCGAAATTCACTGAGCCGACGAATACACGCTCCGCATCCACGGCGAAGGTCTTGGCGTGCAGGCTCGACCCCGTGCTGCCGAACGGACCACTGCCTGCGCCCTTGCCCGCGGCTTTGTCCGTAGCCTTGCTGGTGCCCGCCGCGCGCTGCAGCTCGAACAGCTCCACGCCGCCTTTGAGCAGTGCCACGCGGCGCCGCGCGTAGCCGGAATGGACGGCGGACACATCGGTGGCCTCGAGCGAGTTCGTCAGCACGCGCACGGTCACGCCCTGGGCGGCGAGCTGGGTGAAGTATTGTGTGCCGACCTCGCCGGGCACGAAGTACGGCGAAACCAGATCGAGTTCACGGTGCGGATCGCCAATGATCTCGTGGAGCTGACTGAGGATGAGCGTTTCTTTGGGCGCCGTGCCGAGCGCTTTCGCCGGGTCGTCGCTGACCAGTTGCGTCCTGGCCCATTCGAGCGGCAGCGTGCCGTCCAGCAGGCGGCGCACGTCGGTGGTCTTGCGCAGCGATTCGATGTATTGCGCCGCGGCCGGATCGGTGCGCGCGGCAAGCGCGGCGCGATCGAGCGTGGCGAGTGCATCGGGCGCCACATACGGCAGGATTTGCGACGTGGGGTATGACGAAGCGCTGGCCCAGTAGCGGTCGAAGTCGTTCGCGACATCGGTGGCGGCGGGGCCGATGGCGAGCACGTCGAGGTCGGCGAACACGACGCCGTCGGTCGCGCCGAAATATTCGTCGCCGATATTGCGGCCGCCAAGAATGGTCGCCACGCCGTCAGCCGTGAGCGACTTGTTGTGCATGCGCCGGTTCAGCCGCGAGAAGTCGGTGAGAAAGCCGATGGCTTTGGGCTTGCGCGTGGCGAACGGATTGAAGAGCCGAACCTCGATGTTGGGATGTCCATTGAGCGCCGCGAGCGTGGGGTCCAGTGAGGACGGAATGCCGTTGTCGTCGAGCAGCAGGCGCACACGTACGCCGCGGTCGGCGGCCTCGCGCAGTTCTTCGAGCAACAGCGTGCCGGTAAGATCGTCGCGCCAGATGTAGTACTGGACGTCGAGCGTACGCTGGGCGTTGCGCACGAGCGCCACGCGCGAGGCGAAGGCGTCGAGCGGGTTCGCGAGCGGGTCGATGCCGGTGAAGTCGGGGTGGCTGGCGAGTTCGGCCGCTACGGCTTTGCCAAGTTGAGTCGATCGCGCCTCGGCTGACGTGAGCGCCGTGGTTTGCGTGCGCTCGCCGAGCGGGGGTAGCTGCTGACACGCGGCAAGACCTGTGGCCAGCACGATTGCGCATAGCGGCAACGCCATGGCGCACAGTTTTCGCAACCCGTTTGCAGCCAGCGCGATGAGCGATCTTTGCATGGAGCGTTCGCTTGTCCGTGTCGATCCCGCTTCGAGGCGCGAAGCGCGGGGCTTCGCGAGTGAGCGTGCAACGACGTCAGCTTACGCGATTGGCGTGGCAGGCACCACGCCAGGCGTACAGCCCCTGGGCCCGTTATTCATGTGAACAGGTCCAGGAGCGAACGCGTGGGTGGTGCGAGCTTAGTGCGCGTCGAGCGCGGCTTGCGCGCGGGCGCGGGAGTCTTGCGCCGACTGGTTGCGCTCGGCCCTGGCGTCACGCGCTTCCTGGTTGAAGGTCTGGCGCGCCTCCGCTGTCCGGGCCCGCTGTTGACGGTTGGCCTCGCGAACTTCCATGCGCTTCTGGACGATCGGGTCGTTATGCGTCACCGTGGTGGCGGGTTGGCCTTCCTTGTTTGCCGGTGCGGGGGGCTGTGCAAACACCTGGCCCGCGAACAGTGCGCTGACCACGATGGCGACGACGGCAACGGTGCGAGTTCTGACTTTCATGAGTTTCTCTCCGGCAAATAACTTTGTATTGCTAACTAATGCTCATGCTGCGGTAAGAGCGGGAGCGCGGCCTGTCGAGCGATCAGAGGCGGGTGGCCTCGGCTGCTCTTGCTTTTCAGAGATTTCATTTTTACTTTCGAGTTGAGGCAGGTCAACCCGAGGGAGGCTCTAGCGACGTGGCAGTGCGGCCGCGATGCGCCTATTCATAGGCCATTGAGGAATTTGCATGACAGATGGTCGCAGTTACGCGTTCTGTCACCGACGCAGCATGTCTGCAATCGTTTGTGTGAGCAACGTCTGCTTGTGTGCTTTCCGGTGAATCATCCCCACCGTGCGGATGAATGGCCGCCCGGGGAGCGGCATGAGTCGCAGATTCGGATCGCTCTGCCATTTGCCGCCTTGCAGTACGGGCAACACACTCACGCCCACGTCGTTGCGCACCAGCGAGACGATCGTTTCGATCGAGTTCAGCTCCAGGTATTCGAGCGGTTCGATGCCTAGCTCGCGCAGTGCGTGGTCGATCACGACGCCCGTCGGCACGCGCCGGTCGAAGCGCAGAAAACCGCGCTCGCGCAGGATGCGGCGCGCATCGTCGCCGGGCGTCGCGCGGCTCGTCACGAGCATGAGGGGCTCTTCGTAGAGCGGCGTCCACGCGAGTGACTCGTGAAGCGAACCGTCTGCACTGCCAACCACGACGGCGAGGTCCACGTCGCCGTCTTCCACCATGCGCGCCAGTTCGTTCGAGCGCGCCGAGGTGAGGCGCACTTCGAGTTCCGGGTGACCCGTTTTCAGATGCGCGACGGCCAGCGAAAGCGCGCCGATCACCGACACCACCGCGCCGATGATGATCGAGCCGTGCATCGTGTCGCCCGCACTGGCGGGCAACTCGTCGATCAGCGCGAGAATGTGCTCGACCTTCGCGCAGACCTCGCGGCCTTCGCGCGTGAGCGCGACCTGGCGTGCGCGGCGATCGAAGATCTGCCGCCCGAGCGCCTCTTCGAGACCGCGCATCTGCAGGCTCACGGCCGCCTGGGTGAGCGCCGTTTTTTCCGCCGCCGTGGCGAACGACCCGCTGCGCGCGACGGCCTGCAAGGTGCGCAGCATGCGTAGGGTTAGCATGTAAATAAAACTTAAGTGTCGAGAATAAAATATTAATATTTTTTTGCCTGATCCTTCAAGATAATCGATAGATCGGCATGAGCCGTGCGCGCCGCAACTGAGTGCGGCGGTGCGCATGCCGCTGCTTTCGTTCATTACCGGAATCCGGACTTCCATGACGCGCTTCAACTGGCAAAACCCCTATCCGACGCCCCGCCTGCCGGTGTTCGCCCGCAATATCGTTTCGACGTCGCATCCGCTAGCCGCGCAGGCCGGGCTGCGCATGCTCTGGAAAGGCGGGAATGCCGTCGACGCCGCCATCGCCGCCGCGGCCGCCATCACCGTGGTCGAGCCGGTATCGAACGGCCTTGGCAGCGACTGCTTCGCGCTCGTGTGGGACGGCGCGAAGCTGCACGGCCTGAACGCGTCGGGCAATGCGCCGGCGGCGTGGAGCGTCGATTACTTCCGCCGCAAATACGGCGAGGAAAACGGTCTCGCGAAGCAGCCCAAGCGCGGCTGGGACACGGTGACCGTGCCTGGCGCGATCGCGGGCTGGGAAGCGCTGCATGCGAAGTTCGGCAAGCTGCCGTTCGCGGACCTGATGGAGCCGGCCATCGAGATCGCGGAGCGCGGCCATGCGGTGGCGACCATCGTCACGCGCAAATGGCAGGCGGCGATTCCCGAATTGCACAATCAGCCGGGCTTTGCCGAGACCTTCATGCCGCGCGGCCGCGCGCCCGAAGTGAGCGAGCGCGTGTGCTTTCCGGGCCACGCCGCCACGCTGCGGCGCCTCGCGGAACGCGGTCCGCGCGACTACTACGAGGGCGAACTCGCCGAGCGCATCGCCGCGTTTGCGCGCGAAGGCGGCGCGGCGCTCACGCTGGACGACCTGCGCAACTATCGCCCGGAATGGGTCGAGCCGATCGGCAAGCACTATCGCGGCTACACGGTGCACGAGATTCCGCCCAACGGGCAGGGCATCGCGGCGCTGATCGCGCTCGGCATTCTCGAACAGTTCGACATGGGCGCGCTCGCGCTCGACAGCCTCGAATCGCAGCATCTGCAGATCGAGGCCATGAAGCTCGCGTTCGCCGACGTCTATCGCTACGTTGCCGATCCGCGCTCGATGGAAGTCACGCCCGAGCAGATGCTCGACGACGCCTACCTGAAAGAGCGCGCGAAGCTGATCGACCCGAAGCGCGCCACGCAGTTCGACTTCGGCATGCCGCGCTCGGGCGGCACGATCTATCTCTCCGCCGTGGACGAGCGCGGCATGATGGTGAGCTTCATCCAGTCGAACTACATGGGCTTCGGTTCGGGCGTGGTCGTGCCGGGCACCGGCATCGCGCTGCAGAACCGCGGCTGCGGTTTTTCGATGGACCCGGTTTCGCCCAACGTCGTGGCGGGCGGCAAGCGCCCGTTCCACACGATCATTCCGGCGTTCCTCACGCAGCAGGTGGATGGCCGCCAGGAAGCGGTGATGAGTTTCGGCGTGATGGGCGGCGACATGCAGCCGCAAGGGCATCTGCAGTCGGTCGTGCGCATGCTCGACTACGGCCAGCAGCCGCAGGCCGCGTGTGATGCGCCGCGCTGGAAGGTCAACCGCGACTTCACGCTCGATATCGAAGCGACCTTCAATGCGCAGACGGCGCGCGCGCTGCAAGGGCTCGGCCACGAGATCAAGGGCATCGACGATCCGTACATGGACTTCGGCTCGGGCCAGTTCATCTGGAAGCTCGATCGCAACGATCCCGAGTGCGGTTATGTGGCCGCGAGCGACACGCGCCGCGACGGGCTCGCGGCGGGCTTCTAGGCGCGAGCCGCGTTTGCCGCGAGCGGGAATGCCGCGCTCGCGGTTCACGACAAACAATGAGTAGACCAAATAAAAATGGAGGAGACTGACATGGAGACAGGTTCATCGGTAACGCGCGCGCCGCTCAGCCGCGGCATGGTGCGCCGCATCGTGTTCTCCTCGTCGATCGGCAATGCGCTGGAGTGGTTCGACTTTCTCGTGTACGGCTACTTCGCGCCGATCATCGCGAAGCAGTTCTTTCCCGTGCACGATGAATGGCTCTCCACGCTGCTGGCGGTCGGCACCTTCGGCATCTCTTTTCTCATGCGTCCGCTTGGCGCGATCGTGCTGGGTATCTACGGAGATCGCGAGGGGCGCAAGGCCGCGCTCACGCTCGCCATTGCGCTCATGATGGCGGGCACGCTGGCCATGGCGGTCATGCCGCCGTATGCGTCGATCGGCATCGCCGCGCCGCTCTTGATCCTGCTCGCGCGCCTCGTGCAGGGCTTTGCGGTGGGTGGCGAGTTTGGCAGCGCGACGGCGTTCATGGTCGAGCACAGCCCCGCGAAGCGCGGCTACTACGCGAGCTGGCAGTTCGCGAGCCAGGGCGCGGCCGCGATTCTCGCGGCGTCGTTCGGTGGCGTGCTCGCATGGTGGCTGCCGCCCGAGCAACTGCAGGCGTGGGGCTGGCGCGTGCCGTTCTTCTTCGGGCTCGTGCTCGGGCCGGTGGGCTGGTACATCCGCTCGCATCTGGATGAGACGCCCGAATTCATCGCGAACCAGCAAGCGCACAGCGGAAAAGATGCGCGCGCAACGAATGAGCCGGGCCTCGGCCGCCAATGGGTGAACCTGCTGCTCGCGGTGGGCATCGTTGCGCAGTCCACCGTTGGCGTGTACATCCTCCAGCTCTACATGCCGATGTACGCGGTGAAGCAACTCCATATGGCGGCGGCAACCTCGTTCGGCGTGGTCGTGCTCAACGGCGGCCTGCAGTTCGCGCTTTCGCCGGTGATGGGCGCGCTCTCGGACCGCATCGGGCGCATTCGCATCATGCTGACCACGTCGATCCTGCTTGCGGCGCTCACTTATCCCATGTTCGCGCTGTTGCAGCGTCACCCCACGCTCGGCTGGCTGCTCGTGCTGCAGGGCTCGGCGGGCATCTTCAAGGCGGCCTATTCGGGCCCGATGCCAGCTTTGATGTCGGAGATCTTTCCGGTGCACGTGCGCTCGGCGGGGCTTTCCATCGCGTACAGCCTTGGCGTGACGCTCTTTGGCGGCTTCGCGCCGACGATCGC